>CAZPYR010000037.1:3241-11773 GCA_964590815.1 uncultured Gammaproteobacteria bacterium
CGAAACCGTGTTGGCAAAAGTTATACAAGGCGTCGGCCTTGTATAAAAAAACGCTTCCTGAGAAATCTCAGAAGGCGTCATTTTCTTTTCTACTTAGGCTGCGACCGCAATCACTGGACCTTGTAGTTCTTTATTCTTCGATTCAGATACCGACTGCCTCATATGTGCCTCTCCACGATGCGTGATAAAGAGCATCAGGAAAGTGAGTACACCTACACGTCCTATAAACATAAGTAAAATCATGAGCACTTTTCCAGCCGTACTAAACGCATAATAGTTGCCCGTAGGCCCCGAATTTACTGTACCGATAGCTACTGCCGGGCCAATATTACCTAAGTTAGCAATAGAAGATGCTATTGCCGAAGTAAAATCTAATCTCGTATGTGTGCCATCTGGCAATACGGGAGAATGGCTTAGCACCATCAGTGCAATTGCACCGAAAAGAAAAATCATATAGTAGATAGCCATAGATGCAGTCACGAGACCTGCAGCGTGACGAGTATACACAACACCATCGATTTCAAACGAGCCATAATGATCACCAATAATGAGGGTTTTGATCTCGTTCAACAAATATTTGCCGGCTATCAGAAAACGGGTTATTTTAGGACCTCCGGCAGTGGAGCCAACACAACCTCCGATGAGATAACAAATAAACAATATGCCTTGTGCCTCCGCTGGCCAATTATTGAAATCCCAGTTGGCAAGACCTGTGGTTGAGACGATCGATGCCATATTAAAAAGAGAGTATCTCAATGATTCCCAGATGGTTGGATATACATTGTATTGCACCAAGAAGAACCATATAGAAAGAGTAATGGTGACACAAAAGATGAGATACCATTTAAATTCTGCATTCTTTAAGATACCCTTCACATCCCGCTTAAACAAAAACAAATACCAGACCCCAAAATTCATACCCGCAAAGAACATAAAGATGCCACAAATCCAGTCTGAAACTGGGTTACGCAGACCACCGATTATACGTTGGCCATTTTCAAATACTGGCAGCCCTGAGCTTGCATCATGCACACCAAAGCCACCAGTGCCCATGATAGACATCGAATAGTTGACAGCTTCAAATGCGTTGTCATACCAGTGTATATGTGAGGGAGTCCGATAAAATATACCCGATAGATATAGTAGAGCAATCAGTACAATGGTCAGGACACTGTATACTTTCAGAAAATCATAACCCGACTGCATAGCATCGCCCTCTTTTTTAAATTCTACATAGTTTGGGCTTTCAGCCTCTGCATTGATTATAGGTTCACGACGGAAACCAAACGATTTCCATACAGTCACCGATAGATAGGCGATACCCATGCCCCCATACCAGTGAGTCATAGACCTCCACAGCAATACACTGCGGGGAAATTTCTCAACCGATGCCAGTATACTAGAGCCCGTGGTGGTAAACCCAGACATAGATTCATACCAGCCATCTACAAACCTACGAATCCAAGAATATGCTTCTACATTTGCCGGATCAGGGAATCCCGCCAACATAAAATAAATAGCTGAGATAGTACAACCCAGCACCCAGGTGAGGAATACAATCCAGGCACCTCGACGGACACTGATATGATTCTTGATATCAAACTGTTGAATAAGATATGTTCCCAGCGCAAAACAACCAACAGACATACCAAGTCCAGCCAAGTTGACCCAAATATTTTCGAGTGGAAAACGAGAGTCTTGCAAATATAAATAGGCGATACTTACAAGGATACACATACTAAATCCCACTCCCAATATCCATTGTATTTGGAGAGCTGGAGCAAGAACACTTAGAAAGAACTGGGTAGGGGATATATGTTTTTTTGGCATATCTTCTTTTTTAAAACTTTTTATACCTAGGAGTATAACCGAGCTAATTGAAGAAGCAGATACATATTTTTTATGTATATCATCATGTGAATCACACATGAGTCATATCATTCACAGGTAAAAAAATTAATTGACGGGTGTCATTTTATCGGAAGCAACTGAATCTGTACACAATATAGCTTGACTTTAGTTTTGCGAGTGCTACAATGTAAAGTAATGCTCGCAAAAAATGACTTTGTCATTATCGCAACCACCACTACCCGCTAAGCGGAGAGGTGTTTGTATGTCCAGATACCCTCCGCACGGAGGGCTTTTTTTTGTAAGTAATGAGTATTATTCATTAAAAATTAAATAAGTAACAATTATATACATTGTCATGCTGAACTTGATTCAGCATCCAGAGTTTAATGCCTGGATCCAGGATCAAGTCCGGGATGACATCATTTCAACATTATTATGAATAACCAGGAAAAACTGAACCATCTTCGGCACTCTGCAGCTCATTTACTAGCCGCGGCTGTACTTGAACTGTATCCACAAACCAAACTCACCATAGGCCCGGCCATAGATGATGGCTTTTACTATGATTTCGAGTTTAGTGAGCCAGTTTCAGAGCATGATTTAGGAAAAATTGAACAAAAAATGAGAGAGTTGGTGAAGAAATGGGATAGTTTTTCACATCAAGAAGTATCATATGATGATGCGAAGCAAAAATATGCTGGAAATAAATATAAGCTTGAATTAATTGATGAAATACAGGAAAAAGGAGAAAAAATCACCCTATATACAGCAGGTACTTTTACCGATTTATGCCGAGGTGGTCACTGTGAAAACCCATCTAAAGAGCTCAAACATTTCAAACTCCTATCTTTGGCAGGTGCATACTGGCGAGGCAATGAGAAAAATGCCATGCTTACTCGTGTATATGGCACTGCATTTCCTACTAAAGATGAACTTGAGCTCTATCTGAAACAGCGGGAGGAAGCAAAACTTCGTGATCACCGCAAACTAGGACAGGAGCTCGAACTTTTTTTTGTAGACGATATTGTGGGTAAAGGTCTCATCATGTGGCTTCCCAATGGCACAATTGTACGAGATGAGATAGAGAGACTCGCACGAGAAAAGGAACAGGAATATGAGTATGTACGTGTTGTGACGCCTCATATAGCCAAGGAGGAACTTTTTCTCAAGTCTGGACATCTTCCATACTACAAGGAATCCATGTACCCCGGAATGGCAATGGATGATGCCGTGTATTATCTTAAAGCCATGAATTGTCCGCATCACCATATGATATATCGCCATAAGCCACGCAGTTATCGTGATTTGCCACTGAGGATGGCCGAATACGGCACGGTATATCGAAATGAGTTGTCTGGCACGCTTGCGGGTTTACTGCGAGTACGTGGTATGTCTATGAATGATGCTCATATCTATATACGCAAAGATCAGATAAAAGATGAATTTAAACGGGTTATACAAATGACGCAAGAATTATTCTCGCTATTTGGACTCGATAACTATTGGTTTAGATTATCCAAATGGGATCCTCAGAATAAGGAAAAATATATCAATGAGCCTGAAAATTGGGAGTATGCCGAGCAAATGATCCGTGAAGTTTTGCAGGAAATGGAAGTAGAGTTTAAGGAAGTCAATGATGAAGCCGCTTTTTATGGTCCTAAAGTAGATGTACAGTTCAAGTCTATAGTTGGTCGAGAAGAAACTATGTCTACGATACAACTTGACTTTGCGGCTAAAAAGCGCTTCCAGTTGAGCTATATCAATGAAGAAGGCAAAGATGATACCGAGGTATTTGTCATCCATCGCGCACCGATGTCTACGCAAGAGCGCTTCCTAGCCTTTCTTATAGAGCATTATGCCGGCAACTTTCCATTGTGGCTTACGCCAGTACAGATAAAAATCATACCTATCGCGGAGCGTCACAATGAGTACTCAGGTAAAATTGCCCAACAGTTACTAGAAAAGGGACTTAGGGTACAGGTTGATGAAAAGAATGAATCTATGCAGAAAAAAATACGAAACGCTCAAAAAGAAAAAGTCTACTATATGCTCATCATTGGTGACAAAGAGATGGAAGCCGGCGAGATAAATGTCCGTACTCGCGATGGAAAGGCAGAAAATCACACCGTTGAGCAGTTTATCACAAATGTGGCTAAAAAGTATAAAGAACGCACTTAATAGTAATCTACTAGGTGGTAGATTTATCACTATCACCTAGTAGATTTGTAAGTCACTTTTTTGTTTCTCTCAATACACAAAGACACTCATTCCGTCTAGATATACTTCACCTACTCCTTTATTACAGACAGTTCTATACGCTACACGTTTTGCTTGTTTAGTAAGAGTATAAGAATATATCGTCGGCGTCCAATCATGAGATGTGGCGGGCAGCAACGCAGTTGTGAGCGTCTTTTTACTACCATCACTGTGCGTAACAATAATATCTATTGTTGGGACACTACCACTCACGTTTACAGTTTTACTATTTGCGGTAAAAGTGATTGTTTTACCTTCTAGCCATTTGCCACTGACTTCCTGATATACATACTTTGATTTCCCTTGCAAACATTTCATATAAAAGGCATAGCTTCCATCCATTTTATATGTAGACACTCGTTTGTCTGTTGAGGAAGTGCGATTTTGCATACTCCAATTGTTTGGCATACCATTTCCGTCTGAATCAGTTTCAAATGATGGATTCATCAATAGATTAGATGGAACTGGTGTTGAAGTGGGTTTTTTTGTTGGCGTTGGCGTACGTGTTGGTGTCGGGGTCTTGGTTGGTTTCTTGGTTGGCGTGGGGGTATGTGGTGGGGTTGGACTTACATACGGCGGAAATGTTGTTTTCAGAGTGACAAGCGCATTTGTCTTTTGGCCTTTCCAGTAGGCCACATTCAAGTCATGTATCAGAAAATAGACATAACCATCTTTTCCATCTTTTATTACTCGTGTTGCCATCATCCCCGCAGAACCTGTCACATAAATGAGTCCAAAAGGGTTTGGCTTCTGGGTATGGCCCGTAATAGTCGTCACAGAAGGGGCTGGTCGATTGGGTAACAGCATTTTTCCTTCTGCATCAGTCACTCCAGATATCTCAGGGATGTTATCAAACAACTCAGTATATATCTGCTGCTGAAACATATCTACTTGAGCATTAGCTACAGGATTACCTGTACTATCAAGGATTTGAAGAGTGGTAGAATCGGGCATATCATATAGATACTCGCCATAAAACCCTCGACGATGACCCGCATTACTCTGCAAACCAGCAGCCGAATGGAAAGAAAACATTCTATGATCGGTATATGGGGTTATATCTCCACCATCCATGAGATCCCAGTTGGGAAATGTGTTACCACCATTGGGAAAACGCGCGTTGGTTACCAAATTTCCATTTACGTCATTCATCTGTAGTCCATCATTGGGAGGACCGTTCGGTATACGCATGCGGTACAAATCTATACCGCCAATCTGATGAGTTAGTTCATGAATGAGACCCCAATCTATAATTGGTGCATATGCTTGAGCATACTGTGTATAAAAACCATTATTTCCATTGGCATTAGTCGAATCATAATCTGTAGATTGCCATCGTCCATCTATAAAATACAAATCGGGATCTAGGGATCGGGGTGAAGAACCTGAATCAAGCTCATCCGCAACTACAAATTTATCCAAACGAATCTGATCGGTGACACCTTGCGGCACATCTGGATATACAGCGTCCCGCAACCGCTGATTAAACATCTTGATATGCGCATTCATCCAGTCTTCAAAAGAATAGGTACCTACTACATTCTGTAGAGCATTAAAAGCCTGGTATTGTTTTGTCTCTACCCAGTAAGACAAAGTTAAGTCGTGAGTGCCAATACTAAGTAAATTATTATCTGTTGTAAGCTCTACCACATTGTTATTTTTTACCCGCACGCGGAATTCAATGGGGTGTTTAGTTTCTGTCCAGTTTTCGGTGTATGTAGAAAGTGGTATATCTACATGCTGCTCCACCGCAAGAGTCGCCTCACCAGTACTTACCACAACATCATTTACCAGCCAATCAAACTGTAGTGTATCGGTAAAAGTATTGCCATTGTTAGTGATATGAGCTTCATACGTCACAGGTTCACCTACATCTGGCCAGCGTTTCTGATTTTCAGTACCAGGGCAAAGTGTGGGAACATCATTGGGATAATGTACACAATAACGGTTATAGCGAGGAGTTCTCTTTATATATACTACAGTGATATCGGGTGTCGAAGGAGACGCGGTCCCGGCCTGGATCTGATTAAGGCCCGTCTTCGCACCTGTTTTAAAATCTGGGGTAACGGGCGATAAACTCCTCAATTTTTCTATAATGCTGCGTTCACGTGCCGAAGTTGAATCGGACTGAAAGGGATTGAAAGGTACTGGTGTATTGCTCGGAGTTGCAGCATACGCATTGGAAACTGTCCTTTTATCATTTACGAGATTACGATTTAAAAGAAGAGCTGAAATACCTATAATAGAAAAAACAGCCGCCGTCAATAGTGCCAAAGTGCTTTTATAGTTAAACATATAGTAAATGTGAAATTAATTACTTTAACACTATCAGAATAGCAGGATTTATGTCAAGGGAACTCTACAATATTAATAGAAATATTAGTCTATTTTAAAATTCTTCTGTTTTTTCCTGTAATAAGCTTAAACGAGGGAAGTTGATTATAGTTGTTCTCCAATGCAACAGTGCTCTTTATTTTATACTGTTTATTTGCTTTTAGACCGTTCGTGTAAATTCTCCATCTTGATTCATCGTTTGATGTAGCTGAAAAAATATGCCTACACGAAGAATCTGAAGAAGATGTACAGTTTTCTTCAACAAACTCTATTTGTACCTTGGCACTGCGAGAAGCAATACCAAAAAGCACAGGATTTATAGCGCTTGTAGTATATATGCTTTTTACGCCTTCCATATATGTTGTAGATATATGCAGGTTGGCGGCACCACTTATCGAAAGGATAGTCAGAGGGAAGAAAACAGTTGTATGGGGAGTATATGATTCGCCTATGCTAAACTCTCTCACCTCTGTTTGCTGTTTATGTCCACGCTGGTCTACCGCCACAATCCGCCATTTATACATACCGCCTCCAAGTATTTTATTGTCTCCTTTCGCCTCAACAGTGATATCACCACGAGGTTCACTGTATAGTACTTTTATATCATCAGTTTCATAAAGGTTTGTACTCGCAGCTTTTGCTGGGATAGAATCCACATAGGTATACCAGCCTTGATCATTTTTGTTTATCTCAATTTGAAATCTTGCTATTTTAGCTTCTAAATCGGTGTATCTATCTTTATTGACATGAAATGAAAAAGGAGGATGACCTTCCGAAATATTGCTTTGAGGAGAAGGAGAAAGTAATTCAAAAGGATGGAAATATATAAGATTATCCACCTCCACCTCACTTCCACGGACTGCTCTGAGAGTCATACTGTAGCCTTCACCCTTATAGTCATTATCTGCTGGTGAAAAAACAACATAAAACTCTTCATTTTGCTCATCATATGTACCATCTGCGATAGTTGCATTTCGCCAATTGCCACCATTCATCTGATATTGCACAGCCGATGGTAAAAACTGAGCATCAGAAGCATAGACGCTGCCTGTCATACGGATTTGCCCGTCGGAATGTTGAGAATCATTATTGAGTGTAATATCGATAGATGAACGGCTCGTTTTATTATCACTATATGAGACAAATGCATCAGTCATAGCAGCATAGCTAGCACTTACCCAATCTGCAGAACGTGCTGTGTTTGAGATCTGCGTCTCATCCAGTACCCCTGCATAATTGACAGATGGACTATTGTTGGAAGTCCATGACCAAGTAAGTGTAGAAGAACCAGCTAAATCAAAATTTGCTCCTGTCTGAGTATCTCTTAAAACACCGTCAACATAGTAATACAAATTATCATCTTTTCTCACACCAACAAGATGATGCCAGTTACCATCTATGAGATTCACCGCGCTGTTTGATGCACCTACATATTTGCTCAGACTATCATTTTGCAGGGCAAAATAATTCGTGCCCGAGCCTAAAACAGTAAGAAACCAGAATCCAATTCGTGGACTTCCAGTCCATATGCTGCCAATTACAGGCCGATACACTTTTGGATTTGAGAGATCTTCTTTAGACCATATAGAAACACTAAAATCCTGGTTTGCCGGGAACTTAAAGGCATTTGTCGCATTATAATAGAGTTTATTAGCGGTAGTAAATGTTGTTGCTTTTCCTACTTTTCCATCCACCAAAGCATCTACAAAACTTCCAGCTGGCAGCGCATGATACCCATTTGCGGTGCTATCTAACGTATTGGAACTGGCCGGATTTTGGTTCATATGCCAGACACCCAAGTATCCATTTTGCCAGACAGCCGCTTTAGTCTGACCATCGGTGGCAGAATTATTCCCAAAATATAGATATATAAAATCACTCGGTGAATTTGCATCTATTTGGGGGACTTTTACCCAGATTGTAGCTATTTTGCCTGCGGAATCCCATTGTTCAATTTCGTAAGGTAAGACTGTTTTATTGTCGGAATCAACAAAACGCATATCACGGCCATCGGATTGTATGTTTGTGAAATCAAAATTTGCAGCAGACAATTTTATTAGAACTGGAAAATTTACTAGATTTTCATTTCTA
>CAZPYR010000038.1:0-7208 GCA_964590815.1 uncultured Gammaproteobacteria bacterium
GCTAAAGTACTGTTCGAAAAATCGTCCTGAAAAGTACAGAAAGAGCATATTGAACTATTTCCATTTTGTACATGTTGTGATGAAGAACGATTCTATTCATATCGTCGGGATAAAGGTATTAGAGGAGAAATGATGCACTTCGTGATGCTTGGCTAAATTGGTATAATAGAGCACATGCTAACAAACTATCAGAATTTTTTTATAGTCGGGATAAAAGGAGTTGCTATGGCAAATATTGCCCGTATTTTACTTCAGATGGGTAAACAGGTAAGAGGTTCAGATGTAGAGGAAGAATTTATTACCGATACGCAATTGAGCAATGTCAATATTATCTCATCTTTTGATCCCCATTTACTTCCCACAGACTCTGAGGTTGTTTTATATTCGGCAGCCCATCAGGGTATACATAATCCGCAAATTCAGGAAGCACAAAAAAGAGGCCTTCTCGTGCTACATCAAGCAGAATTTATTGGTGAATTAATCAAACTTTTTGATGCATCTATTGCTGTGGCAGGTTGTCATGGCAAAACAACCACGTCGGCATTGCTTTCCTATGCCATGACCAAACTCGGTGTCAAACCAAGTTATCTAGTAGGTGTGTCGGAGTTCAATAAACTTTTAGGAGGACAGTTTGCCCGCAAAGAGTATTTTATTTTAGAAGCAGATGAATACGCAATCGATCCACCCCAGGATAAAACGCCAAAATTTCATCGTTTTTACCCAACTCATGCAATCGTGATGAATATAGATTTCGATCATCCAGATGTATATAAAGATCTAAATCAAACTAAAGAAGCTTTTGTTACTTTTTTGAAACAGATAGTACCACCCGAAGATCAAAAACCTTACATTGTACTATGTATAGACGATAAGAGCACGGCCGATGTGGCAACAACGCTTGTACGAGATACCTATGTTACGTATGGAACTTCAAAAGAAGCAGATGTTATAGTATCCGATATTGTAGCTACCGAGGCAGGAATGAGTTTTAAGGTAGTTAGCCATCTCCTTCAAATCAATGATATTTTTACTATTTCTCTTTTTGGAGAAAAGAATGTTTTAAATGCGGTTGGAGTGATCACTCTGCTGCGTTTGTTTGATTTTACGTTAAATCAAATACAGATTGCCATAGATACCTTTGAAGGAGCAAAAAGACGTTTTGAGCTGCTTTTTTCACATGAAGGTACATATCTTTTTGATGACTATGCTCACCACCCACAGGAAATTCGAGCTACTATACAGGCTGCACGGATGCGCTTTCCAAAAAAAAGGCTCATAGTGCTTTTTCAACCCCATACATACACGCGTACCGAAGCGTTGCAAGCAGATTTTGTTACCGCATTACAAGAAGCCGATATAAGCTTGGTGGCGCCTGTCTTTGGCTCCGCACGAGAAAATGTAGGGAAGAATACTGTCAGTTCAAAAGATTTAGAAGCACAAGCTCGACAAAGAGGCATTACCAATATAGTCAGTTTTAGTACAAAAGAGGAGCTTATAGGCTCGTTGCCACAACAACTTCAAAAAGGCGATGTGATCTTTACCATGGGTGCTGGAGATATATATAAATTAGCCCCTGAAATTAGAAAATCAATCTCCCCATAATACATATGAGTACAATTGAGCTCTTACAAAACAGTCTGGAAAACAAGGTCGTGCAAAATAAAGATATTTCACATTTCTTGACCCTTAAAACCAAGACGAAGGCAGAATTTTATATAACAGCAGAAACGAAAGACGATATTGTAAAAGCTGTGCGTGCTGCGATATATGCAAAAATACCCTTTTTCATATTAGGAGGTGGTTCCAATCTGGCAATACTTAAAGATCAAATACCTGGCCTGGTGATACATAATCGATACCTGAAAAAAGAAATACTATCAGAAGATGATACTACAGTCGATTTACTGTTGAGTTCAGGATATCCTATGAGTCTTGTTGTGAAAGAGACTATAGCCATGGGGCTTTCTGGTTTTGAGTATCATCTCGGACTTCCGGGGACTATAGGAGGCGCTATCTATATGAATTCCAAATGGACAAAACCTCTCGCATATTGTGGCGATTCTTTGGCGTACGCTATCATATTGAACCAACAACAAGAAGAGCGCAAAGTAGATCGCGATTATTTCAAGTTTGCGTATGATTTTAGCATTCTCCAGCATACGAAAGAAATAGTACTTGAAGCTGTGTTTAGACTCAAAAAGGAAGACAAAAAGGTTTTGCAGGAGAGAGCAGATACCGCGCTTGCGTACCGTAAAGAAACGCAGCCTGTTGGCGTCGCGACTGGAGGTTGTTTTTTTCAAAATATTAGTGAGGATCAAAAAGAGAAAGCACATGTACCCACTACATCTGCCGGCTATCTCATTGATAAAGCCGGTTTAAAAGGAAAACAGGTCGGGAGCTATGTGGTATCAGATAAACATGCTAATTTTATTATAAATACGGGGGAAGGAAAACCAGCCGATTTACATAAGCTTTTAGATATCATTAAAGCCACGATAAAAGAAAAATTTGGTGTAGAATTGGAAGAGGAAGTAAGGATTATTTAACTATGGAAGATGCATTTGTTATAAAAGGCGGAAAACCCCTGAAAGGTCATGTTGAGCTTTCGGGTGCAAAAAATATTGCGCTCAAAGTACTTATAGGAGCGCTGCTTTTTGATGGCAAAGTGGTACTTCACAATATTCCTCGCATCAATGATATTCAAGAACTTATGCACTTGCTTACACTCCTTGGTGCAAAAGCTATGTTTACTGGGCCCACAACCGTTGAGCTTGATGCAAGCCATATGAAAAGTAATAGGGTTGATTTACTTCATGCGTCAAAAATACGAGTATCTTTTATGCTTTTTGCACCGTTACTTCATAAATTTGGTGCTGCCTATATACCCAATCCTGGAGGGTGCCGTCTGGGAGCACGTTCAATTGATCGAGTTGTTGAAGGTCTAAAAAGTCTGGGTATACAGGTAAAATACGATTCAGAAACAGGCTATTATGAAGCCAAAATGGATAAAAAACCATATGGTCAGTTTACTTTTACTAAATCATCTCATACGGGAACAGAGCTTATGATTATGCTTTCTGTTTTTAATGAAAGTCAGATCCATATCCACAATGCGGCACAAGAGCCCGAGATAGATGATCTTATTAACTTTTTAAATGAAGGTGGTGCACATATTACCAGGTCGGGAAGTGATATTGTTATTGAAGGAGTAAAACAACTCACACAATCCAAACCGTTTACTATTTCCTCAGATAGAGTAGAAGCGGCCACGTATGCAGCATTGGGTATAGCTACCAAAGGGGATATTACGATATCGACGATTCCTGATCATTTTATTGCAACATTTGTGCATTTGTTACAACAGGCAGGAGCTGGGGTCGAAAAAGTAGATGGCAATTGGAGGTTCTATTACAAGCCTTACAAGGCTATGAAAGTTGAGACAGCACCTCATCCAGGCTTCCTCACCGATTGGCAACCTGTGATATCGGTGCTTATGACACAGGCCGAAGGCGAATCAGTCATTCATGAAAGAATATTTGAAAACCGATTCAGTTATGTTGAGGAACTTCGTAAAGTAGGAGCAAAAATTGCCTATGTAGATTATCCGATACACGACCCTAAGAGCCATTATTTTTTCAATTATGAAGAAGGTAAAGAATATACCCAGACAATTCAGATATCTGGACCACAGCAGTTACATAGTGGTGTACTCACGGTGGCAGATCTGCGCGCTGGGGCAACGCTCGCAATAGCTGCACTTATTGCAGAAGGTGAGTCGTATGTTACGGGTGTTCATCATCTGGAGCGGGGATACGAAAAATTCGTTGAAAAAGTCCAACAACTTGGAGGCGATATTAAAAAGATATAAGATTACTTGACCACTTCTTTTTCGGCTACGGGATTAAACACTACTTTACCTGGATATATATTTGCCTGTGCACCAATTGTGACTCCTGGCATGATAGAACAATTAATACCCAGAAATGCACCCTTTGCAATAATTGAGCCCAACTTTGTGCGTGGCGTTTGAATACGTACATCATTAGGTAGTTTCACCGCAATTTCTTTGCCATCCAACCTCAGATTTCCTGTTGTCGTACCCCAACTTGGATTTATATCACTTTCTAAAACAGAATCACCAATAAAATTCTGATGCAGCATACAGCGCGGACCTACATAACTGCGAGCCACTTCACTTCCAAAGCCCACCACTGCACCTTCCTCAATCACCGACTGTCGGACCAGGGCATGATTTCCAACGATAGCTTTTCTTCCTATATATGCGGGGCCTTTAATTACGGCAAAGCTCTCAATGCGAGCATCCTCATCTATAAAAACATCGCCTTCAATAACGGCATGTTTAGACACATAGGCCGATCGTGCGATATGATTTTTGATGCGATATTTAAGCATGATATCCACCATATCAACTACGTTATATGAATATTTCAGTTTTTGCCAATATCCGCCGTAGGGTATCACCGCAACATCGCGTTCTTGCATAAGTTCAGACAGCGCCTGCTCATATCCATCATCACGGTCTGCGTATTTTTTTAAAGTAGCAATAAAACGTGCAGGTTCCGAAAAATAATGGAATACCAAGTTCACCATATCGCTGGGTTCATTGCCTGGTTCGGGTTTTTCTACAATACTGAGCGCCTTTTTACCGTCTACAGAAAGATAGCCACCGGGGAAATACTGCTTGGTTTTCATGCCCGTGACAAAAGCATACGAATCTAGGGTTTCTCTATAAAGCTGCTTGAAAAATGTCGGATCAATCATATCTACTGCGTTCATAACCAAAATAGATTGATTTCCTATTTCGGGTTCTATTTCAATCAATGCCTGAGCCATACCTGTTACATTTTGTTGAACATGTGTCTGAAGAGTGATATTAAAAGGCTGATAGGTAGCAAGCCAATCCTCGTTTTGGGTATTGGTTACAATCATAGCGCGCGGGAATCCGCTTTGCTCAACCATTTCAATGGCATGTTGTAATATGGGCTTTCCCAAAATAGGCAGTAAGGTTTTATTTACTGTAAGTGGGTAAAAGTTTTTTCCTTCACCTCCTGCGAGGATGACAACGAGCGGTTTATTCATAGATTGCACTAATTATAACAATATTTTAAATATGTCATAAGTAAATTTAAAAAAATGATGTATTCGCGATACGGGCAAAAAATATCAAATAATGATAAAATTATACTGCTCCGTTATAATTGACTACGCGCAATATGAAAAAAGTGACTGTTATAGGTGGAGGTACAGGTACATACGTTGTATTATCCGGCCTAAAAAAACATGCGATGGATCTTGCTGCTATTGTGACCATGATGGATTCTGGCGGCTCAACAGGCCGTCTAAGGGATCAACTGGGTGTATTACCACCAGGAGATCTGAGACAGTGCCTTGTCGCACTTTCTGAAGCCTCAGATTTGTGGAGAAAATTATTTTTATACCGTTTTGAAAGCGGTGATCTAAAAGGTCATAATTTCGGCAATCTTTTTTTATCAGCTCTTGAAAAAGTAAGCGATAATTATGATCAGGTGCTTGATGTGGTAAGCTACGTTTTAAAGACAAAAGGCACCGTGATGCCTGTTACCTTTGATAAAACGACATTGTGTGTCCAATATGAGAGCGGTACCGTACTTAAAGGAGAAGGTATCATAGATGAAGACAATCCTGAGAGGTCTCGTATAAAAAAAGTTTTTTTAGAACCAGAAGTTACACCCAATAATAAAGCTATTCTCCGTATCCAGGAATCAGATTTTATTGTCATAGGTCCGGGTGATCTATATACCAGCATAATACCTGTGCTTGTTGTAGATGACATAAGAGGACATATCCAAAGATCAAAGGCAAAAATCATCTACAATCTCAATCTCATGACAAAGGCAGGTCAAACTTCAAACTATACAGCAAGCGATTTTGTAGAGGATATTGCCCACTATCTAGGTAGAAAACCCGACTATGTTATTTGCAATTCGGGCCCTATCAGTAAACCCATTCTAGAATGGTACGCAGAACATGAAGAATTTCCAGTCAAAAATGATATGTCTGAAAAAGATTTTAGCGGTACAATAAAAGAAGCAGATATTATCAATCGGGATCACGTGAAGAAAAATGCATCAGATATGCTTACTCGGAGCATTTTGAGACATGATTCTGAAAAATTAGCCGAATTATTGATGCAAATTTTACAATGATACAAAAGCATACAACTGCCATTGGGCATGCCCTCAATGGTTTAGCCTGGGCCATTAGAACACAGCCCAACTACAGGGTACACTTCCTCGCTTCATTTTTAGCAGTTGTGGGAGGATTTATTTTTTCATTATCTTATTATGAATGGCTTATCGTACTCATTATGATAATGGGGGGATTTACTATCGAAACGATAAATACTGCAATAGAACAACTCGGAGATGCGATAGATAAAAATTATAATGAGACTATAAAAATAGCAAAAGATTTATCTGCGGGAGCAATGCTTATCTATTCAATAGGCGCAATTGTTGTATCGTGTATACTGTTCCTACCTAAAATTATTAATCTTTTCTTCTTCTGATAATTATTCTTAGCCTATGCCAATATACATTTATATTTTTATTACACTCATTTCTTTAACTATCCATTTTGTCCTGATCATTCCCTTCATCAACTTTTTATACAAAATGAAGCTCCAAAGAGCAAGACAAGATACTAAAGATGCTTTTGATAAGCCGACTCCCATTTTTGATAAATATCATCAACACAAAATGGGCACACCTGTGGGTGGTGGTATTCTCATTACATTGCTCACTGCCGTGTTGACTCTTTTTTTCTTAGCCACTTTTTATCTAAGTAATATAGAAATACACTCCAATTATCCATCTATTTTTATAGAGGTAGCACTTATTTTATTTACCTATATAAGTTTTGCCCTATTAGGCCTTTATGACGATCTAAATAAGATATTTTTCTGGCAAAAAAAACAGTTTTTTGGTTTGAGGCTGCGTGTGAAACTCATCATCGAAATAATTTTGGCACTCATCATTGCGGCAGTCCTATACTGGGGTTTGGAAATTGATTTTATCAATATTCCTTTTTTTGGCAGATTTACACTCTCATTTTTTTATATTGTTTTTTCAGCATTTGTGATAGTCGCATTTGCAAATGCCGTAAATATAACCGATGGGCTAGATGGCTTAGCAGGCGGATTGGCAACT
>CAZPYR010000038.1:7218-11761 GCA_964590815.1 uncultured Gammaproteobacteria bacterium
CAGTCTTTACTGCCGTTTGGATAGGCGGTCTTATTGCCTTTTTGTACTTCAATACGTATCCTGCTCGAATATTTTTGGGTGATGCGGGAGCTCTTTCATTTGGTGCTACCTTTGCTGTACTAGGCCTCATGTTAGGTAAGGCTTTTGCACTGCCTATCATTGGCGGTATTTTTGTGATTGAAATTCTCAGCTCCTTTATACAGCTCATGAGTAAAAAATATCGAGGAAAAAAGTATTTTAAAGCAGCACCAGTACATTTACTTTTGCAATATATGGGTTGGGAAGAACCCAAGATCGTCATGCGATTTTGGCTTATTTCGCTTGTTTTTGCTCTCGTAGGGTTGATGATTGCATTTATGAAATGATTTGCATCGCTTCGGCAAAACCTCTACAATAAATTGTTATGAAGAACAGAAAGACGACACTTCTGCTTGCTATTATACTGATATTAACAGCAGCCTCTCTTTATTTGGTCTATATAATTCAAGATGGTTCCAGTCCTCTAGCTATATTTAATACGCGGGCTTCTGAAGAAGATACTACTCTTGATGAGGAATTAAACAATTTATTAGCCCAAGTAGACAATAGCCCGACACCTACCGTACCGTATAAAAGCACCAGTCCTTCTCCTACCGTGACCAATGGGCCTGGAGGACCCACATCTCCAAGCACTACACTCAGTCCAATACCCAGTGTGTCTATTACGGCTGCAGTAAGTCCGACTGCGAAGGTATCAGTCACTGTACCAGCAAGTCCTACTCCTAGTGGGAACATCATCTATGTCACCGCGACACCTATGCCCATTGATAGTTATATCTCACCCACACCTATTACGACATTGCCTGTTGCGGGTATAGCAGATCATTTGCCCGCATTTATTTTGAGTGGAGGATTGCTAGTCGCTATTGCTCTGTTTTTATAAAAATGCTCGCATCAGCTCAACAGTTTAGCGAGGGCAAAAAAATGGCTTGCGTCCAATGAGGCTGTGCCTACAAGATAACCATCTATTTTTCCACTATTGGCATACGACATGATATTGTCTTTGGAAACACTGCCTCCATATAAAAATATTGTATCTTCAGAAAGTTTGAGTTTGTCTTTCATTTCCAAAACAAGGTTTGCGTCTTCATTCTGGCCACTCCCGATTGCTCCGACTGGTTCATAGGCAATAATTTTCACACCATCTGGTATATTATCTGACTCTCCACGGATACAAAGCACAGGGTTTAGGCTATGTTGCTTGCATTGTATTATTTTCTGCGCAATTTCTTCGTCTGTCTCATGAAAATGAGAACGGCGTTCGCTATGGCCTACTATTGCATAATCTACAATATCTGTGAGTATTTCCGCCGGGACTTCACCTGTGTATTTGCCCATTTCTTTTGAGGAGACATTTTGTGCACCGATATGGAGTCCTGAATGTGTGAGCATTTCTTTTGCTGCTAATATAAATGGATATTCAGGACATACTATGATCTGTAGTTTGTTACTGGCTATTGCATTCGACACTTCTTCATCAGCCTCAAGGAGTGTACTAAAAGTATCAACCCACTCTTGCATTTGGCTCAATGTTTGTTGTGCTTTCCAGTTGGCGATGAGGTAGATCATATAATTTAAAAATGGATAAACAAGCGAATTGACTAACAGACTATCTAACTGATAGACTAATGGACTAATAGACTACATTTATTATACCCTATGCTTGATGTATTCAAATCTTTAAATAAAGAACAAAAAAAAGCTGTTGAAGCCGTACAAGGACCGTCTGTGGTACTTGCAGGTGCAGGATCTGGCAAAACACGGGTACTGATTCATAAGGTTTTAAACCTTATCATTAACCACAATGTGCCATCATCTTCTATAGTGATGATTACGTTCACCAATAAAGCCGCGCGTGAAATGAAAGAGCGTATAGAAAAGGCAACAGGCAATAACCTTGCACTTGGATATGTGGGGACATTTCACTCATTTTGTGGTACTATTTTGCGCCGGGACGGAGAGCATATCGGGATACCCCGAACATTTAGTATCTATGATACCAATGATCAGCAAGATGTCATAAAACAAATATTAAAAAAGATAGATGGTCAGAAATATTCGCCTTCCTATTTCCTCAATCGTATATCTGATGCAAAAAATCAACTAGTTACGCCGGAGCGATATTTAGAAGTATATTCGTTTTATCGAGCTGCGACTGTGGCAGAAATTTATTATGAATACCAGAAAATACTTAAAAAAAATAGCGCCGTAGATTTTGATGATCTTATTATGCGTTCTGTTGAGCTTTTTAGAAAGCACCCTGAAATTTTAGAAAAGTATCAACGGCGATTTACGCACTTTTTAGTCGATGAGTTCCAGGACACAAATATTGCCCAATATACATTTGTTCGATTGCTCAGCCAGCAGACAAAGAATATTACCGTGGTCGGGGATTTCTCACAAAGTATTTATTCGTGGCGAGGAGCAGATATACGAAATTTAGAAAAATTTTCAGTAGACTTCCCAGATGCACAGGTTTTTAAACTTGAAGAAAATTATAGATCCACGCAGAAGATACTTGATATGGCTTTTGAGGTGATATCAGTAAATCAGACGCATCCGATTTTGCAGCTTTTTACGAAAAATAGTCCAGGAGAGGAAATCGTATACCATCAGGCCGAAAATGAGGAAGAAGAGGCTACCTATATAGCTGATCAAATACAACAACTTGCAAATACAGCCGACTATGCAGAGATGGCCGTATTATTTCGTACCAATGCACAGTCGCGGGTAATTGAAGAAATGTTTTTGCACTATGGCATCCCATATGTACTCATAGGGGGTGTTCGTTTTTATGAACGTAAAGAAATAAAGGATTTATTGTCTTATTTGCGTTTGCTTTTGCACCCTACAGATCTTGTAGCAACAGAGCGTATAAAAAAATTGGGCAAACGGCGATGGGACAAATTTAAGGAGTTGTACCAAGAAATCAAAGATCAAGTTGAAGAAATCCCGACAGTAGAAATTCTTGAAAAAATATTTGTAGAAGTTGGATATCTCGAGCTATATGATCCCGACATCCCGGAGGATTATGCCCGCCTTGAGAACATAAAAGAACTTAAATCTGTAGCTATCAATATCCCTCAGTTAGTTGCATTTCTTGAGCAGGTCGCCCTTGTCGAATCGGAGTATTTTCAAGGAGAGAAAGGTGGAAAAGATGGGGTGCGTCTCATGACTATGCATCAGGCAAAAGGTTTGGAGTTTGAATATGTATTTATAGCCGGGGTTGAAGAAGGTATTTTGCCGCATTCACGCTCTATAGATGATTTGAACCAATTAGAAGAAGAGCGGCGATTGTTTTATGTGGGTATCACTCGTGCAAGACAACAGCTCTATATTACCTATGCCAAACGGAGATTTATTTTTGGTCGTCGCAATGCTGCGATAAAGTCTCGATTTATACGTAAGGAAGATGAAGCTGTGGAGGATGAGTGGAATTATTTTTAATAGCTCAAAAGTGAAATCATGATCGACAGTTTTATGGTATTATAAGAATATGAAAATTGAAGTGTTTGCCTTTATTGCAGGGTTGATTGTTTTTTTTGCAATGCTTGGCGCCTTCTATTTTTTACTAGATAATAAGTCGCTCAATGCAGCCTCCGGAAGCCTCACACCTACCCCATTGCAAGACAAACTTGGTGTACTTGGTGACAATGATGAACTCATAAAAGTGCCAAGCAAACCTATGACTCAAATGCAACAAATGCAGCAACAGCAACAACAGCAACAACAACAGCAGCCCCCTTCACCAACACCCAAGAAAGCTCTGCTCCCTGAAATGAGTATTAATAAAGAAAAAAAGTATTCGGCAGTTTTGGAAACTTCTGAAGGAGAAATCACATTGGAACTGTATGCAGATAAAGCGCCACAAACTGTAAACAATTTCATTCATCTTGCGCGTACAGATTTTTATGACAATACTACCTTCCATCGTATTATGAAAGGTTTTATGATACAGGGAGGAGATCCCAAGGGTGATGGCACGGGAGGATCTGGATATACGGTCCCTTCAGAAATTAATGCAGATTTAAAACATGAACGAGGCGCCATCTCAATGGCCCGATTACCCGATAATGTAAATCCTAAAAAAGAATCGTCAGGAAGTCAGTTTTTTATAATGCACAAGACAACTGCCCAGTTGGACGGACAATATACAATATTTGGTAAAGTTACCAGTGGCATGGATATAGTAGATAAAATAGCTGAAAAAGAAGTCAAAGAAAGTGCCTCAGGGGAAATGTCAAAACCAGTAGATCCTGTAAAAGTAGAAAATATCAAAATCACAGAAGATTAAACCTTAAAGAGAAGATCTCTCGTGTGGCTTTCAATATTGAAAAAATCATCTGCCATCTCAATGAGTTCTTTATTTGCTGTCTTTTTAAATGCAGCCACTTCTACGAGACAACCCGATGATTGTTGTAAGAAATTTACCACCGGTCGAAAGTCACCATCTCCTGAGACGAGTATTATAGAATCAACCTTATTACCCAAACGGATAGCGTCC
>CAZPYR010000039.1:0-11746 GCA_964590815.1 uncultured Gammaproteobacteria bacterium
AAGCTGGAAAAAGTGTATAGAAAGATTACAAAATAGCCTGTAGAATAGTGATTCAGCTATTCAGCACTTCAGTATTCAGCGTATACTGAGCTGCTGAGTCGCTGGGATGCTGCGGTTCATCCGCCTACCAGCTACTGACTACCAGCTTATAACACATATGAACATCGGCATTGATATCTCACAAATCGTTTATAAAGGCTCGGGAGTGGCGCGCTTTACCGAAGGGTTGGTGCACACTATACTCGAATATGACAAAAAAAACACATGGACGTTTGTCTTTTTTGGACTGAGACAAAAACTAAACCCTGCTCTGGTAGAAAAAATACGAGCCACACGACACACTTTGATACAACGACCAATTCCTCCATCGATTTTAAAAGTATTACACAATACGATTCACAAAGAAACATCTCGAGTGACGTATGCGGGTATAGCTGTCAAGACATTTGACTGGTTTATAACCTCTGACTGGACCGAACCTATGCTCCACTGCAAGAAAGCAACTATAGTGCATGACCTCGTGTTTAAGCGCTATCCTGAAACCGTACATAAAAGTATTCGAGACACCCAGGAAGAGCGACTGGCCTGGGTTGCGAAAGAATCTGATGTCGTTTTTACCGATTCTGAAGCTACTGCCAAAGACCTTGCTCAACATTATCGTGTAGCTGACAAAAAAATTGTGGTCAATTATCCTGGTATCAACTTTGAAAAATACACTCCTGCAGATATCGTGAACTTTGAAGAGGTGCAACAAAATCATACTATTCCAGGAAACTATATCTTGACGGTCGGAAAGCTCGAACCGCGCAAAAATATTGCCCGACTTCTTGAGGCCTATGCACAAATAGAAACAGATATACAGCTTGTAATTGTGGGGTTGAAAGGTTGGGGAGATATACCTGAAACACACGATAAACGAGTACGATTTGTGGGATATATGACTGATGATGAACTCATTGTGCTCTACAAGCACGCGCAGGCATTTGTTCTGCCTTCTCTGTATGAAGGTTTTGGTTATCCGGTGGTTGAAGCTATGAAATATGGATGCCCCGTAATAACAAGTGATACCTCCTCTCTGAAGGAAATCGCAAGCGACTGTGCCGTGCTTGTGGACCCTGAAGATACCAACAGTATCCGTGCAGGATTGGAAAGACTCATTTCAGATAAACCACTTCAGGAAGAGCTTCGGAAAAAAGGAAAAATACGGGCAGCTGAATTTACCTGGGAGCGATATTACGAAACTCTTATTCAAACTCTAAAAAGAAACAACGTATAATATAGTATGACTATCGGTATAGACGGCAATGAAGCAAATGTAGCAGCTCAGGTGGGAGTATCTGTATACACGCATCAATTACTCCATCATTTTGCGCGGCTTGCGACTGAGCGTGAGCAATTTTTAGTATATCTTCGTAGAGCCCCACTCGACTCCATGCCTCCTGAGAATGATTTTTTTAAATATCGCATTGTAAAAGGACGTTTTTTGTGGTCTCAAATTTTTCTACCCTTTGAACTCTATATGCATAAAGATATAGACATTTTCTTTGCCCCGGCACACTATGCACCACGTTACTGCCCCGTACCTATTGTGGTGACAATCCATGATCTTTCTTTCTTTTATTTTCCAAACGAATTTTTGCAAAAGGACTTATATCAACTCAAAAACTGGACCGCCTACTCGATAAAAAAAGCAAAGCGGATTATCGCTGTGTCCAAAACCACCAAGAAGGATATTCTAAAACTGTATGGTGTGCCCGATACGCAAATCGATATGGTATACAATGGCTTTGAAAAAAAAATTGATAAAGATGAACCGATAACCGTGCTCGATAAATATAATTTGCATACAGGAAAATATATTTTATATGTAGGCACCATACAGCCACGGAAAAATCTGAAAACACTCATACAGGCATATGATATTTTTTTGAAAAATAATCCTGGATATAAACTTGTGCTTACGGGTAAAAAAGGGTGGATGTTTGAAGAGACACTTGAGGCGGCGCAGGAACACTTAAAAACTAAAGAAATACTGATCACCGGGTACGAAACCGATGAAAACGTAATAGAACTTTATAAAAATGCTTTTTGCTACTGCCTGCCTTCACTCTATGAGGGTTTTGGTATCCCGATACTTGAAGCTATGAGCAATAACTGTCCGGTCATCACTTCACACACCTCGAGTCTGCCCGAAATTGGTGGCGATGCGTGTCTGTATTTTGATCCTCGCGACCCGCAGGAACTTGCGGAAAAACTAAGTCAGTTGCAAGATAATGAAAATCTCAAACAAGAACTTATAAAAAAAGGTAAAGAGCGAGTTACTCAGTTTTCATGGAAAAAGTGTGCGATAGAGACACTTGATGTGATACGATATTGCCTATGAGTATAGAACTGCTTGCCGATACTGTTGAACCTCAAATCATAAATGAAAAGGCGAAACATCCGCTCCAGTCTTATGAGTGGGGTGAAGCACGAAAAAAAACAGGATTGGAAATCGTGCGGTTGAGCGATGCAACCGATGTTTTTACTATGACTCTGCACCCCATACCCTACACTACCACCCGAATTGGCTATATACCCCGATCGGTGATGCCCAGTGGCGAAATGTTTGCATTTTTAAAAGAATGGGGAGCCAAACATAATCTGATTTTTATAAAACTTGAGCCGTATGTAGAAAAAAGTCAAAAGCTGAAAGTCGAAAGCACACTCACTCTTTCACCGCATCCGCTCTTCCCGGAGTGGTCACAGGTGCTTGATTTGCGGCCAACCGAAGAAGAGCTGCTTCAACATATGAAACAGAAAACACGATATAATCTACGGCTTGCCGAGAAAAAAGGTGTTGTGGTAAAAGAAATGTCTACTGACGAAGGTTTTAAAATATTTTCAAAGCTCTATTTTGAAACCTGTGCACGACAAAAATACCATGGACATACACCCACGTATCATAAAATTGTGTGGGATTCACTCAAGCAAAACATTGCAAAAATACTGATCGCCTACTTTGAAGAAGAGCCACTGGCAGCATATGAACTTTTCCTATTTAAGGACCGTTGGTATTACCCATATGGCGGGTCCTCGGATAAACACAGAAACCTCATGGCGGCAAACCTCCTGATGTGGGAGGCTATACGTCTGGGAAAGCGGCTGGGAGCTACTACATTTGATATGTGGGGATCATTGCCCCCTGATTTTAGCCACGATGATCCGTGGGCCGGATTTACGCGGTTTAAGGAAGGGTACGGCACTCACTACGTGGAATTTATGGAAAGTCATGATCTGGTGATACGACCTGTAGAGTATGGTATCTATAATACGCTTCATACATTGCGGAGTATGTATTTGAAGCTACGTATGTAATCTATCTCTTCTTTTCAAACGAGTTGAAAAGATAAGGTAGATGCCGAGAGATATATACTACTATCTCTCGGCATATCGCCTCACCTCCTTTTGGGAAATAAAAACTATAGATTATTCACGAATTCGCAAGCCTGTCACCAACATGGTCTCAGGGAGCGCTTCCTTAGCGCCTGAGCTGAGGCCTTTGGTCTGCATGACCTCAAGGCCATCGTCTTCGGATAACGGAATACCTTTGACCGCAAGTTCTTCTCTGGTATTTTGAGATAACTCAGGGATGAGCGGCAGATCTGTCATGTTGGTTCCCGTATCACGACCCACCTCCATCTCTTGCAACAACTGCTCTTCATACTGCAGTTGCGAGCGTTCGATAGAAGCAATTTGTTGCTGAGTCACCTGTGGCGCAGCCACGATTTCCGCCAGTTGATTATAAAACAGAAAATCCACCATGCGGAGGATAAACGGCAAATGGGGACCCGGATTAAAGGAGTCTGGTCTGCGCGTAGGCATGTCGGGATGTCTTTCAGCAATCACTCCACCAGCCATGCTTAATGGCACATCGCCTGCACTAACGCCCTTTGCCATATAGGCAACTTCTGCTGTAGCCATACGGCTGGAACGGACCGACTCTAATCCCAGTGAACTCTGATTGCTTCCTACTACATACATAGTAGCAGTTGCCTTGGGGATAAAGAAAAAGGCTGTAATTGCATCAAACATGTTACTATTGGGATTTTCACCCATATTTAATGCAACTGCGGCGCTTTCTTGGCCTTCACCCGCCTGAGTGAACTGTAAAACATTCTTCGAGTCTTGTGTGACCCAACCGCTGGCCGTAAAAGATCCTACCCAATAATTTTGACGCGGTTGATCTGAAAGAGTGTCAATATTGGGCTGGCGCGTACGCACATTGGCAGAATTTACGCCAAGCACAGTTGCAACCCAAGGGGCTACTTCCACACGTACTTGGAAGGTGGCAATCCTCTTTAAAATAGGGACAATTACATCAAAATCATTCCAATGTTCTGGAAGGACGACATTTTTGATCCCTAGCTTCTTCATCATACTCATTACATCAGCAACGAGTAACATAGGCGCTTCACGATGATAGGATGGTGCTGGTAAATTCATCAGCACTCCTTCTTTTTGCAACAAACGCATTTTATTCGCTGCTGCATCAGGGATAACCTGAGTCCAGTAAACTGAAATCGATGGTGAAAAATTGAGACTAAGAGACATGAGTTTGCTCCTTTAAGCTAAGTTTCGAGTTGAAAACAAAATAGTTGACTATATACATAGTGCGGTCGTCGCGGCGCAAGAAAAAATCTCAGACTTTCTGCGTACCCCTTTCTGGTACTTGATGAGACTATACATGACGACTTTCTAAGCACGAAAAATGCCCAAAAAAACGTCATGTATAGCTCGTAATCTATAGTTTCGTAGAGAGGCGATCCTAGTAAAACATGCTGTTTTACCAGAAGTTCTCTCTACGAATGTATGTGAACGTACACATTTTGATCCCTTCTCTATACTCAAAAATTGAGTGTAAAGAAGGAACGCCGAGAGGTGAGGAATACTCACCTCTCAGGCATATCGCCTCTCCTCATCTCTGAGGAACTATTCTAAAGTTTTGCAATAAAACTATTGAGATCGGTGTTCTTGGGATACTCTGATAAAGCAGATTCAATGACTGCACCGATCATACCCTGTTTTCCTGCTTCATCCAACAGTGAAATAGCGGTATTAACAGCATGCCCTGTAATAGTTACGCTTTGTGTACCCACACCTGAATCTGTGGCGAGTCTTCTCATATCGCCTATTTCTGGAAATAATGTAGCGATAATGCCTCGAAGTTCTCTCGTGAGAGCCGGGGCGAGGTGTCCGGGAATATTGAATTTATTCCCATGCTTTTGTTGTTGATTACTTTCAGTTCCTCCTGAACTAGAGCCCGAATTCGACCGCCGACTGAGGGTGGCTTCGAACACTGTAATGACTTCGGCAAGGCCCTTAGTCGGATCGAATGGGATCCGATATTGGAGGTTCGCCGCTTCGGCCAGATTGACCATGGCAGTGTAGAAACTCCCAGCCGGCTTAATAAAACGCTCCATTTGCTCACGATATGGCACCGTATCATCATAGCTGCCCAGCGCCTCAAGCGCTTTGGTGATCGCATCGGACGTAGAGAAGGCAGTCTTCCAGATCTTCATCTCTGGCAATTCCATGATAAGATCAATTGGGTCCTCTCCACCCGAGAGATCCACCACTTTTCGAGCGAAACTACGCTCCTCCAAAATGCTGAGGACAAAATCGTGTTCCTCCCAAATGTGTCGTGCAATGACGGTCATGGAGCGATTCCTCATGAATGCCATCACTTCGGATAGAAATTTCCGATGTAAATCGCGCAGATCATCCGGAGTATACGACTTTTCGGCCGACACCGTGTGGGCGACGGTAGTCGTGATACGGCTATAGAGCGCCAGTTGGAAAATGAGGATATAAAATCCTGAATTTACCAGCATTGCGTCCAAAGCCTTCCAGAATGTCATTCGCCCCTGCTCGGATACAATATTCAGCGTACCATAGGTACGGAGCTGAATTTGCCCACCGCGGGGTTTATGCTCCCGATACAATAGGGCATCTTCCAACAGATCTGTGATAGTGATACCATCACCAGCACCATTCTGGAGCTTGCGCACGAGCCACCAGTCGGGGGCGCCGGCGTCATCTCCACGAGTGGGGAAGTATTTACTGAGGTATGCATATACCTCGGGATCAAACTCAAATTTGTTTTGCAACTTGGCGGCAATGCGATCACGACGACTCATAGGTAGGTTCGACATGGGATGCTCCTTTTGAGAAAGAAAAAATTGAGACTCTTATTAGAATAGTTCGGGGGGAGGCGATCTGTATACCAATTTCCCGAGTAAAAAATGCATACTATTTCACCTTTGAAATAGACACATACTAACTCTAAGATATTGATATAAAGATTACTCCCCACGAATATGTTGTTAATGTGCACATAGTACGTCTATCTTTCTGACTGAATAGATATTCAGTGAAAAAGGTAAACGCCGAGAGATGAAAAAATCTCATCTCTCGGCATCGTCTACTCGCTTAAAGCGAACGAACTACTTGATTAGAAGGGCAACTTGCCCTTCATCTGACTGGGCGATGGATACCCCTTATTCGCCGGCCAGTTATTCTGAGGCGCCTGTGGTTGTGGGCGACCCTGGTTTGAAAAACCCTGCATCTCCTCAAAAAGAGGCACCGGACACATGCGGATCACCACCGCGGGGCCAAGCGCCCAAGCGCGGTTGTTCCACAAACGTTGGCCTTCCTGATCGTACTCCGGGATATCGATGACCTTCTGGGCCATCTTGCCACCCAATGCCACACCCAGGGATTTGGCTGACCGGGAGGTCGATTCCAATCCCATGCCCCGATAATTGGATTGAGGTGGAGGCTCGGGGATGAGACATTCCCAGAACTGAATCATGATGCTGTCCGAGCCTTGCAGCTCCGGCGGCAGCGTGTACGAATCGATAGAGAGGCCCGTGGCCCAGTCCGTAAAGAACATCTGCTGAATAATGCCCGCTGAGAGCCGGGCGCCATCAATCCATGGTGGATTGTTCCAGGAACCGGGGGTGTAGAAATTTTGGCCGCCGGCCTGATTGGCGAAACGCAAAAACGGGCTGTAACTCCGTGGATCTACCACTTCGCCGGTACGCGGATTGGTCCGCAAAACGGCAAGGGTTACGGCCGCCCGCTTGGGGACGTTGAAGTTGAAAAAAAAGCCCGTCCGCAGATGCGCCGGGATGGACGCATCCATCGGAACTGCCGGCATAATGAAATCCTCATCATTGTACCATTCCGGCACACGCCGGAAATTGGTAACTGGATGAAAGGCATATCTGCCAACTGACGGAGGTTCTTGTTCAATTTTGTTGTCGTCCATTTCCAATAGCCGACATTTGTGAACTTGTACGGCATACGCCAGATCACGCAATTCGCTGAAATCCATACCTTTTACATAAAACATGAGTTTGCTCCTTTGAAGTAACCTTAGATTGACTAAAAAATAGTTGACGAATGGCAAAGACGAATCTCTGCCATTCGATGAACACTAACTATGCGCGATCGCGCCACGGGATGCCACCGCCGCTGCTATACTGCTGCGCTGGGGGCGTGGACTGAACAGCCGGCTTCTGAGTTTGCTGATTGTCAGCAGTGTCTGAAACCTGCGTCCCAAGCTCTGCGCGTAGTGACGGCAACTTGCCGGCCGCTTCGCGCTCTTGGTAAGACAAATACGCTTCAGGGTACTCTTCGGCCAATGCTTCAAAACCTTCTGCTGCCGTCTTCATCAACAACTTCAGATCAGAGCGAACACCCGGATTTGCATCCCGGCGCTCAACAATGATCCGAACCAATTGACGTGTAGACAACGATATCCCGTTGAAATCTGCATTATATTTGCTGCTCCGGCCCCGCCGCAACATTGCGGCTTTCTTACCGGAATCAACAATTACGAGCGGATCTTCCTCCACAAAATCCAGGGGCAGGACGCCGACGGGATAGAGTCGCGCCAGCTTACCATCGACATGGATATTTTCTTGTTTATCATACCCACGTCGGCGGTCTTTGATATACTCAGTGCTATCCTTAATGGCCACTTCACGTGTGCCCGGGATGAAGGCAATGAGTGGCTCGGTGCCAAACCGCTGTTGAAGCAGATTGGTGGCGAGGTTATCCGGATCTTCCGGATCGTACCAACTCAATAAGGTTTCAATATTGACCAGGCCGAAAGCCGCCTGCATATTACCTCCACCTGCAAGCATGTGTACCAACATCATAGGATCAAGTCCTAACCTGTTGGCAACCTGAGGGTTGGATTGAGCAGAATGAACAGTAGGCTTTTCGTCATCGGGAATTTCTTCGCCCTCTGAAACATGTGTAGTTTCTGAGGGGAAAAGTTTCTTGATCTTGCGGGCCATACCTTCGGTAACGTACCGCATAAGCGATTCGATCGTGCTTTCGGTCAACAATTCGACGTCTAGCATGTCTGCCGCTTCCAGCGGCTCGATTGCCTTCTGGCAGCCGCCATTGATAAGTTTGCTTTTCAAAGCCTCTGCCGGATCGACTGGTGTGGTTGGCACGGTGACTTTTTGGGTACGATTTTTCTTAGTTGTCATGATCTTGTGCTCCTGTTAGAAAATTGGATGTCATTGATTGATAGAAGACGATATCGCGTGCATGTGCACGGCTATTTTGGTTGTCAATCTTTCCATTACTTCCTTTCGAGTAATATGCTAAAACTGACTGATAGCTTACTAGATACGACAGAGATCTCCGTCTAATCCAATAAGCTACCAGTCAGCTGTATATTCAAAAAGAATTTTTCATTTCAAGTAGTTCGTAGGGAGACGATCCCCTGAAGATTTATATCGTATACGCCTCTACACTTCTCTCAAAAAAATTTGAGAGAGATAAAAGAACACTAATAATAAATCGTCAAGGTATAACTCCCTACGAGCTTTGTATGTGAACGTGCGAACTTATTGCCTAATCTAAGACAGTACCAGGTATTGGCTTAATCATGCAATAATTACTATAACAACCTCAATTTCCCACCACTAAGGGAAAACAAGTGGCATTATACCATACTATAGGTTTTTTTACAATGGGATTTAAATGAGCGATTTTTTACTTCGCAATAGTAGCAGAAAAGAACACCCTACGCATAGATAGTTATCTATATGCTATCTATGCGGAGAGTATAGAGTTAATTTACTTTCTTATTCTTATCAATAGAGATTTGACGAGGAAATTGTTTTTTCTGATTTGGGAATACAAGTGCATTCTTGATCACATCATCTATGTGGTCAACAAAGATAAATTCAAGATCTTGCTTCACTTTGTCGGGAATATCGACTAAATCTTTCTTGTTATCTTTTGGTACCAGGACAGTCTTAATACCTCCTCGGTGGGCAGCGATAGTCTTTTCCTTGAGACCACCTATTTCTGTAACCCGACCTCGAAGCGTAATCTCGCCTGTCATGGCCACTGTACGCCTGACCGGGATTCCGGTGAGCGCCGAAACCATGGAGGTAACAATAGCGCCTCCAGCCGATGGTCCATCTTTTGGTACTGCGCCCTCGGGTACATGAACATGGATATCTATAGTACTAAAGAAATCCTTATCTAGATTGAACATATCCCAACGGGCACGGATATAAGATAGCGCGGCCTGACAAGACTCTTTCATAACATCGCCTAAATTGCCAGTAAGTGTAAGATTTCCCTTTCCTGGCATACAGGCGACTTCTATAAAAAGTATATCTCCGCCTGCCTGAGTCCAGGCAAGACCAGTGGTGATACCGATCGTATCTTTTTCTTCAATCATTTGAGCTGAATACTTGAAAGGGCCAAGATATTTCTCGATGTCGGTTTTTCCGACATTTTTCAATTTAGCCTTCCCAACAGCCTCTACCATCTCACGTGCCACCTTGCGGAATACAGTTGCCACTTGTCTTTCAAGCTCTCGGACCCCTGCTTCGCGAGTATAACGGCGTATTACTACCCGCATCGCCTCATCGGTGACTTTTACTTCTTTGTCTGTGAGATGATGTGCATTTCGCTGCTTGGGTATAAGATAATTTTTGGCAATATTAAATTTTTCATCTTCGGTATAACCGGCAAAATGAATGACTTCTAAACGATCAAGCAATGCCTCAGGAATGGTATCGAGCATATTTGCCGTGGTGATAAAGAAAACCTCTGACAAATCAAAAGGTACTTCTAGATAATGATCTGAGAATGCATGATTTTGCTCAGGATCGAGGGCTTCAAGGAGTGCCGCTGAAGGATCACCTCGATAATCTCGACCAATTTTATCTATTTCATCAAGCATAAAGACCGGATTTTTGGTACCTGCTTGCTTTACAGCTTGTATGATACGACCTGGTAGAGCGCCTACATACGTACGTCTATGTCCACGTACTTCTGCTTCATCACGGATGCCGCCGAGTGAGACTTTCACAAACTCGCGCCCCAGTGACCGAGCAATAGAACGGCCTAAGGAAGTCTTTCCGACTCCGGGAGGTCCGACAAAACAGAGTATTGACGGTTGTTGCTCTTTTTTACGTTTGGCTACTTTTTCAGCATCGGCTTTTTCCTTTTTTTCCTTGATGTTTTTGAGCTCCATCACGGCCAAGAATTCAAGAATTCGCTCTTTTACTTTTTTCAAGCCAAAATGGTCTTCATTCAAGATATCCTCTGCTTTTTTGATATCGATATCTTGGGCGGACAATTTGCTCCATGGCAACTCTACAAGCCAGTCTAAATAAGAACGGATATAGGACGACTCAGGATTAAACTGAGACATCTGTGCCAGTCTTTTGAGCTCTTTTATGGCTTTTTCCTCGACCTCTTTGGGCATACCGGCAGTTTTTATTTTCTTCTGATAATCGTCTAAATCTTTACTTTCTCCCTTGTCTCCCAGCTCTTCTTCAATAGTTTTCATCTTTTCCCGAAGGAATGTCTCACGCATATTTTTTTCAAATTTCTTTTGCGTTTTATTTGAAATATTATGCTCAAGCTCAAGGACTTTTATTTCTTTATTAATATAATCTACTTCTTTAGACAGTCTTTTTTTCAAATCATTTTCCTCGAGTAGCTCTTGGCGTTCTTCTGTCTTAATATCCAAAATCATGGCTACCTGATTGGAAAAATTGAGCGAAGACTGAATATTGAGGATATTCATGAGAAAGACAAAATCTATGGTTTTACCCAAATTGATAGCCTTTTTAATCTGGGTAGAGATATATTTGACAATAGCCAGTATTTCTTCGTCTTCACGCGTGACCTCAGGAATTTCCTCGATAATTCCTGCAAAATAGGGTGATGTCTGCTTGAATTCGAGGATTTTCACTTTTTGTATGCCTTTGACTAATGCATTTATCTGACCTTTATCACCGGTTGCAACTTTGTCGATTTCGGCAAGGACACCAACTGTGTAGAGATCTTCAACTTTGGGGTTATCAAGCTCTAATTTTTTTTGCATAACAAGGACAACTCTTTTGTCTGTGTCCATGGCAGATTTCATGGCATCTACGCTTTTATTTCTTCCGAAGACAAGCACGTTTTCAGTAGCCGGAAAAACGATTCCATCTCGGATTGCTATGATAGGAAAAAGGGGTTTTTCGATGGATTTTGAACTAAACATATGGTTAGCAGTATAGAATAATATTTGCTAATTGTCAAGAATTTTAGATGCTCGCTTTGTCTTGCTGAACTCGTTTCAGCATCTATAAACTTAGGAGATCCAGAATCAAGTTCGGGATGACATCTAACAAATTATCAAGTGACATGTCTCATTATATCTAATAAGAAT
>CAZPYR010000040.1:0-11386 GCA_964590815.1 uncultured Gammaproteobacteria bacterium
AAAATGTCAGAGATTTACCCACAATGATGACACCGACTACCTTATTTTGTTCATCGAAAACCGAAGACGTCACCATCAGAAATGGTTCATTTGTGACTGAATCATATATAGTTCTATAGCGTGGTGCTTCAAACTGTCTTCTTACATAGCTACTGTCTATATAGTTGGGGGCTCTATCTATACTATTGCTGTTATTGGTTTTAGAGACAATGGTGTTGTATTTATCGACTATTTTTATCGAGATATCATATTGCGTTTCCCGCATATCTAGTTTTGATGTATCTATGGTCTCACCGTTTACCCGAACTTTATTTTTGACAAATTGCATATCTTGCGCCAGACGCTTATCTATGATTGCGATATCATCTCCTTCTCCGATATATCTCGAGACAAAGATACCACCGACCACAGACTCACCTTGCTTGAGCGGCTGTGAGTATACGCGCCATGATTCATTGGCCGGAGAAGTGACTGTCTGTATAGTTTGAAACTGTAAGATATGATCTAAATTTGCGGTATCAATAAATCCATTGATAGAACGCCACCGCTCTATCACGTATCCTTGCGTCGTGAGAATATAGTGTGAATAGCTACCAGGTAACAGTGGGTCAGAATTTAAGTAATACAGATCCCAGAGCACATTTTTATAACGGATATCCTCGTGCATACGAGTGACTATTTTATCTACTTCACGCTTGCTTAGCTCAAAAGAAGCTATATACACCACAATGGCACTAAAAATAGTCACCAATAATGTGGCAATCAAAAATAAAAGCAAAACATTCCTGAGGGTATTTCTGAAGGCCAGTGGATTGTTTTTCATACTGTAATTATATCAGAACATATCAACATGCTATTTTGCAAGCATCATCTGCCAATCTTTAATTTGTTGTATAGGGTAAACCAGCATAAGGATATTAAAAATCAAGGCATCACGGATAAAATAGATTGTCGTTAATTCCATCAAAATAGCAAGTACAACAATAATCTTCCAAGACAACCTACTGGCCACTACATATCCTATCACCATTGCCACGATATCCGATAATGAATTGAGTATACTGTCGCCATAATAGTCTACTGATGAAGTGGTAGTGCGATACCGATCTATTATCATGGGGCTATTTTCCAGTATTTCCCAGGCGGCTTCAACGACAAGTGCTATGAGTAGTTGGTAGTGTGTTGACAATTTAGGCAAGAATCTTCGAACTAGATAATAGAAGATAAATCCATGGATGATATGGGAAAAGGTATACCAGTCCGATAAATGTTGTGAGTTTCCAGCGCTAAAATTGTTGCCTTCCCAGAGCTTTACATAGCCACATGTACATATAGAAGTACGCCCCATGAGGAAAAGTATTATACCCGTGAAAATAAGCGCGCTAAAAAATACTGTACATATTTTTCCTGAAACCTTCATATTTTTATGATAACAGATTCATGTAGCAGCTTTAATAAGTTTGTAATTAAAGATATTTTTGGTAAAATAAATACATATTTAATACATATTTTTATGTAAAAAATGCACCTTAACATATTGCATTACTATATTCTCTAGCAGGCGGGAGCAAAAAGTCAATCATATTTTTTTGATTTATTTTTTGCTCCTAGAAGCCTGACTAGAGTATAAACGAGGCATGATAGTTGTTTAGCCAAGTATTGATTATCTTCGCATATAATCATTTTTCTACTAAAGGTAGAAAGTCATTTAAACAACTACCGTGTTAGTTTATTCCTCGTTCAAAGAGGGCAGTAATTGTTGTACTGATACACAATTACAAGCGTATAAAGTAAGATCATTTTTGTTCAGGCAAAGTCCATATTGAAAGAGAAGGTAAACATCATGACAGTAGGATTTCGTAGATTCATCAATTTGTTGCTGCTGGTGACGATTGCGTGTACAACATTTTCATTCCCAGCGCATGCTCAAGAACCATCAACAGAGGTGGTTCAACAGTTGTTTTTGCCCCTCGTGCGCACAAAGTATGAAGGAAGACCTGTCTTTACGCGCTATACCGTGAAAAATGCCAGATCTACCGATTGCACGGTGGTTGATCCTCTACCGCCGGCAAATCCCCAAGCTGCGGACATTAAGCAACAGTGCCTGGGCGATGGTGATTATCTCACGATCAAATCAGGCTCAAATCTCATTTTTCCGGCAGCAGTACCCCAGATTGGTGCCGCCACAGGCACCGTGACTGCAAATGTAAAACAGATTGTCGCAGCCGCAAGTGGCGGTTATAATCCCAATGACAACAGTGTTGTTCCCCAAGGCGACGGCAAGGTATACCTCATTGAGCTGAACGAGCAAATCCCTGAAGTATCAGCCGCCGTTATCGGAGATCAAGGTGCGCTGTATGTGAAGGCCCTGGAAAGATTCCTGAAGGAGACATTAAGTGATAATGTAGTCTTCTACATTCCGGTCACCTATGCAGTGAATAACTTCCAGATGACCGGCACGAAAACCCCCTGGAGTTGTGGCATGAAAGACGGCACCGAAGTCATGGTGCGACCTGCACTATGGGGCCATCGTCTCGGCGATCCGTGGGCGCTGAAAATCGCGGATTATCTGCAGGTTGTCACCCGCGAGAACGGGCAGATTATCAGACAGCGAGTTGTCACCTACAATGAACGCAGATGCATGATCCCGGTCCTTGGTGAAGATGCCGCAATCAACTTTCGGTATCTCACCTATCGGCAACTCCGGCTGGAGCCATCCTACGCGTGGATTGATAAGAGAGTCCTGGATGAAATGAAGAACACACTCTTCTATGTGCCTGATATCGATTTCAGCGGTGTAATGCCCACATTGCCCTCCGGGTATCAATGGGCGATCACTGCCCAACGAGCCGGAGAAGGCGCTCTCTATTTTCTCTTGGGCGCCTACGCATGGTCAAGTGGCCTATTTTCAACGCAGCAAATGTTGATCGTCGGCCCCAATGCCTGTACCCCTGAGCTCGCCGAGTTCAATATGTGCGTCATTAAGCCACTTCAAGAAAACTAAGAATAGGAGTAATGTAATATGTAAATAAGCAAAGCCTAGGTCTTTACTCAAGACCTAGGCTTTTTTCTTGTCACAAATATGATATACTATAGGACGGCACTTTTATAATCTCTATGTCAGATTTCCTATCAATATGTGAATACTATTGATTGGTGTCACCATATGTCCGATCATCTTCGGGCCGAGGGTGACACCAATCAGTTGCATGGAGCACTGATTCCATTTTCTCGGTGTCATGTGTATGCACAAATGAAAGGAAAATAGTATGGACACGTGGCAAATTACCAATGGCGGTTTTGAAAACGGCAAAGTTCGATGCATGTTATACCCTGCTATAGAGGGTATACCGACCATTACTATAGGATCTTTTGGCATTCCGATCTTCGGGATTACTCCCGGAGATGGAAAACAATATCTCCTATTGATGAAAACGCTTGAAATTGGAACCAAGGCCGAAGCCGTATTGTCGTTGGATGGAATCCACTTTGCTGAAAGCTTTTTTGATGAAAGACGTCCCACAAACACTTGGGCTGAAGGGATAGAAATCTCTTCCAAGGGCCTGCGGTATGGATGGTACAACCCAATAAGTAACAAATGGATTCATCTCACCTTTAATCCGAGTCCGTCGGGAAGTCCCATTGCGGGGGTCATCGGCATCGCCTTTTATACGGAGAGGCCGCATCAGGTGTACGCGCTAGGCACTCCCGACTCCCGATCAGTCGGCCAAGGAGATGAGACATCTGCCACGTCTCACAAAGTTGATTTCCATCGAAATGAGCCCAGTGGCCAGCCGGCTTTTGTCTTCTACGCCCTCTGCGGGAAGACTGAAGAAATTCAGGCATATTTGCAGAATCTGGCTAGTCCGGACGATTTGCCCCGAGCATTCACGGACTGGCACATAGAGTTTACAAGGTAGCCTGTGTGGGGTTGGACTCAGTCCAACCCCGCACACTACTCATTTTTACCTTCACGACTTCCTTTTATCTTACTGAATTAAAAAAAACTTTCTGGTATAATTCCAGTTTGTGTGTAATGAATACGTATTGAAGCATATACATACCCCATGCACGTTAACAAATACATTACTCAAAAACACTTCTAAGGGGAGTAATAAGTATAAAAATACCTTATATATTTATTGCTCTCCTTAGACTCCCCAAGTAGAGCAGCACACGCAAATATAGCGGAACTATACTCGCGCGAAGCGTATATCAAGAGAAAAACAGTCAGAGATGTCAAAGAATGGAGTTCTAGTATGTTGCAACGATATTCACGATACTTAGTTTTGTTCTTGATCGTTTGTTGCCTGAAAGGGGGCTGCACAGCGTCTCCGGTTTCAGCCCAATCCGAAGGCAACGCTCCAGATATCAATGTTCCCGCCTGGGTGAATGCAGCAAGCCGCATGTTTCTGCCAGTCATCTCACATAGTGAGATAAAGGTTGATCCCAACACCCCACCTTTCTATCCGGTGTTTGACCGCGTAGATGTCACGGCCCAGGCCGCAGGCACCAATGAGGAGGATCGTGTTTGTGTCAATCCTCTCACGGGTACCGCAAGCGCTCAAGCCTCAGGCAGCCTGCAGCAGTGCCTGACCAGTGGCACATACCACACGGTGAAATCCGGTGTAAATCGCATTTTCCCGGCCGGTATACCACATATTGGCGTGGCCAGTGGTGTGCCCGAAGAGCATTTTAAGAAAATGGAAATTGTCCAAGGTGGTGGCTACATCACCCCAGACAATACCATCGTGACCGCGGGCCCTATCATCCGTTGGGCGGATTTGCGAGGCATCCAAGCCGACAAAGTGCGCGAAGGCACAGAAGCACAAGCCGCCACACCCGCTGTGGTTGACGGCGGTGGAACGTTCTACCTCATGGCTTTGCAGCGTGTATTGCAGGCATCCTTGTTATTAAGGACTGTAACCATCGCCCCAACTCAACAAATCATGAATATTGCGGGCTCCGTTTATAAGACCCCTTCACAGTGTGGTCTGATCGGTACCAAGGTCCAAGTTATTCTTTCTGTGTGGGGGCATAAATATAGCAACCCACCGGCGGTAAGAATTCAGTGGTTCGATAAAGTTTACTATATGCTCAATGGCGTGGAAGTAAGCCGACCTGTTCTTCCCGCAGAATCTAGTTGCATGCTCAATGTGCACCCCGCTTGGGACTTTCGTTTTATTACCATTACTGATCTTCAAAAGGAGCCGTCCTATGTAGCTGTGGATGCAAAAGTAAAGAAGACACTCAGAAGTCTCAATTTCTTTCTACCTGTGATAGACCTCACGGGAGAGGTACCCGCAGCCCCTGAAGGTTCCCAATGGGCTCTCACATTCGATAATGCAACATCTCGCGGAATTACGCTGATCGTGTCCCTTTATTCAGCATCAAAAGGCATGCTGGCGCCTCAGCTCATGTTTCTCGTTGGAAACGATATATGCGTGCCTGAGCTCGAAGCGCAGGGCATTTGCCGCTTCCAGGGTCAACCTGAGTAGAAAGGAGTAATGTATTTGTAAAATTTAGCTGATCCGTGTCTTCCTCCAAGAAGACACGGATCTCATTCCCTCCCACTATAATTAGTGTATGAATATTTTTTGGAAATCAGTCTTCTATATACTTCTCGTATTTTTTATCCTGCATACCATACGAGATATATTGCAAATATATGATGTAAATACTCCCCTTGCCACACTTTGGCAAACAAATCATCTGTGGTGCAGGCCATATTGCGATTATGCTGTCTTTCCTCATGAAGTGCTCGGGTTTATAGGCACAGTTATTGTGTTAAAAAGAGATCATGTAGGATATATTGGAGCATGCGTATTACTTTCTCTTCCTTTGTGGACGATAGGATTTACTATGCAACTACTGGGTTACTAATACTTTAAAAAGACTGTCAACTCTACAAAGTTTTTCGTAAAAAGCGTCCAGATCCTCCTTGGCTTGAGGTAATAAATGTGTTTCCTTGGGGCTAGGCTCATATTTTCGTTCCCTCACTCCTCGTACTTTATATTCAAAATGACTCAGTGTTTGCGAAATTTTTTCAGTTAGGTACTGCTGGAACTCAGGCAAATAGGGAATTTTCCCGGTTTTGAGTATATTGGGAGCTACATACTCGTTGATCCATGGGCGTATACCTATCGATTCATATTCTCTCGTGGGGATCTGCCAGTCTCCAAGCGAAAGATGGCAAAAAGGTGCAGCTATGCGTGGATCAAATTTATGCACTTCATAATTACGTCTAGTTTTGATCCTTTTGAGTTTGATATTTATACCAAGCAAAAGCTCTTGGTCATTATTTTCTTGTTGTTCACTCAGCACCAAATCCATACCACTATGCCCTCCGCCTCCTATCTCAAGTTGTGGGGGTGCTAAAAACACGTTATAGTTCGTACCTTGGAAATTGTTTTGTAGGGCGATACACGCCAACCACTCCGACAAAAATGCCCGCGAGATATCGGCTTTCCCTTCAAAATTTGATCGTAAATAGCTGTCCATTTCAGTTGCGCGAATGCCTACAAATGATGGATGTATCGGAGGATAGGTATCCTGTAAATGCGGAGGTATTAAGGAAAGTCCTGAGCCGTACGCTTCGATAAAATCGGATATAAATTGTTGACCTCTGGGTGATTCTAGCTGAGACATTTTAGTTCATAATTATATCTCGTTATATTATATTTAAACCAGAGCTTTATTCGTATCTATTCAGTTGTTACCAGTGATATTGTCATCCCGTCCGCCAGCTGGCGGATGATTCGGGATCCAGGAACGCTCTCGCTAGATGCTGAAACAAGTTCAGCATGACATATATTCGGAAACAACTGAATAGTTACCTTTATTCAATATAAGTCGTGATTATGTATACTTATAAAAGAACTATGAAAAAATATATTGCACTTCTTGGTTTTAACATACTTCTCTATTTCTACTTCTCTATTCTTTTCACCTTTATTACCTGCTTTCCCCCCCTGACTGTCTATATGGCATGTTTTTTCATTCCCTTTCTGCTGCTCAGTATATATGTCGCTCGATGTGTCTTGCCGCATCATGGACTGCTCGTTTCTGGGATAGAAGTTTTGTATAGTGTCAACGTCTGGTATCTTCTCTATACAGCAGTCATCTTTCCACTTCTTGCCTGGCCCGGATGGGCCGATAATTTTCTTGAAGGTCGGGATTGCCCGTTTCAACAAGGATTATTTATCAATTCATTTGTACCCATATACTTTCTGTTGATTTTATTACCTTCGGTGATCGGGATACTAAGCTTTTTTTTGATCAAGTCGCTCCTCTATAAACGTAAAACAAATATACCCAGTGTATTACACACAGCGTTCCAGGATCTTTCGCAGAATCTTTATTCGCTTATAAATCGAAAAGTGTCTATTTTTATTTTTGCCTTGTTTCTGGGCTTGTTACTCCCTTCCGAGTTGAAAGGTATATATGATCATATTAAGTTTGATGTGAAGGATTCAATATATAGTGAAGAATCCAAAAATCAGGGCCTTAGTAGTACTTCGTTCTATTTCAAAGATTTATGGGGTGATTATTACTTCACCGATACGTTTCATTTTAGACGTGAGATTATCCCGGGTTCTGGTATCTACTATTTTGACTTGTTCCCCTATAGGCCTGAACCACAAGACATTATGCCGCTACGTGGCTCCCAAGATGACATCTTCATCTATAAAGCACAGTGTGATAATAAGCTTTATTTTTCAGATTACTATACCAATGGTGGCGATGTGTTCTACCAGGATCGCTGGCTTTCAGGTGCCGATCCCACAAATTTTGGTATTGTCTGTGGAGAGGTATCGACTGTTTATCCCGATGGTAATACGTTTAGTTATTACTCTCATTTCGGGAAATCTCAGGATACGGTGTACTACAAAGGGAAAGCGGTTCCTGGCGTGAGTGCGGTTGGGCTTGAGTATACGAAAGATGGTATTTGGCAAAATATACAAGGAAGCTATGCGTTCAGGATTCGCTACACTACTGAAGGCGTTACCCCACTTGAAGTTATAAAAGTGTATTAATGTTTTTTCTGTCTCAGAAGATATAGATCGTATAGGTTGGGCAGTGCGGCAGCCAGTATGATGAGTATGCCTCCCGCAAGTATTTGACCACTTATCTTATCTGCATAAAAAAGCACCCCCAGAAGCACACTAAATACTATTTCACTGAGGCCGATGATTGCGCCTATACTTGGCTCCAAGATTCTAAATCCCTCTATTACGGTAAACATCCCGACTATAGATGCCGCGCAAAAAAGGAGAGTCCAATGCAAGTCGTGGGTCATCAGCCCGATATCTTGATTTTCTCCTAAAAATACTGATAGTAACAAGTGGGATATGGCTATAGATACAAATATGAGCACAGTGATCTGGTTGCTTGAGTATTTGTTTGAGAGGAGTTTAGAGAATACCACTTCTCCGCTTGCTGCAAGGCCATTGAGTATACACAGGGCGATGGGTAGCAGGAGTCCTTGGGGTAGCTTCACGGCAAATACGAGTACCATGCCGAGTATAGAAAGGATGAGGGAGATTATTTTTATGTTGTCAAATTTTTCAGAAAAATAGAGTGCGCCAAAGATGTAGGAAAATATGGTGAGTGAAGCGTAAAAAAGAAAAGAAGCAGTGCCTAGCTCCAAATAGCGGTAAGCATATGTTATGGGGGCTACACTAAATACTGTAAAGAGCAAAACTACGGCGTAGGCTTTGTAGTCTTTTTTATCAATCTTACGATAGGACTTTTGGTATATGCCGATTGCAAGGAGGATAAAAATGATGAGAAAGCTTTTTACATAGGTCTGGTAAAAGACATCGTATTGCTCAAGTTGGCGCAAGAATACGCCGTATAGTGCGAACATGAGTGCAGAGATGGTGATGTATATCGAGCCTTTTAGGTTGAAGAGCCTCATGGTGATAGTATAGCAGTTGGACCCAGTGGCATGATCAAAACAGTTGGTATCTATTCAGTTGTTACCAGTGATATTGTCAACCCGTCCGCCAGCTGGCGGATGATTCGGGATCCAGGAACGCTCTCGCTAGATGCTGAAACAAGTTCAGCATGACATATATTCGGAAACAACTGAATAGTTACAACAGTTGAAAATTGGGATATAGTACAACTATTTATGCTTTTATAGATCTCAATAGTCAGTTCTTGTTGCTATTAGCCCATTTGAAGCATGTACAAAAACTGCCGTACCCTGACTGGCATGTAATTCTGCATATTTTACAGCCTCTTGCTGGGTACCAAAAGTTCTACTAGATTCCTCTGAAAGCAATTCTTTTACAATCCATCCATTGCCACTGGGAAGAACATGCTGGTCTTTTTTTCCTTTTTCTACAGCTTCTCTATAGGCTTGAATTACCGGATTGCTTTGGTCTGTGTTATAAAGTATTTTGCGCATACTAATTAGTCTTTTATAAAGTTTATATAGGAAATTATATCATTCTCTGTCAACTGTTTGCCTATCAAATAATTAATTAACATTGCTCTATTATCAAATTTTATGTCTGAAAACTGTAGACTTCCCTGCTTCAAATTATATGAGCTTTCAATAATATTAATTGTAATATCAGGATAGGTTTTTCCTATCCACAATAGTGTTTTCCTTGATCCTGAATGAGTTCTATAAAAGTGAGCATCACTAAATTTTCTGTCTCTATTTAAGAACGCAATAAAAGCTCTTTTTAAATCATCGGGTATAACTGTATATATAATAGGTAATTTTCCGGCCTTTTTAATTTGACTGATTTTATTTTTTGCACCCAGTTGAGTAGCAAGCGTTGCATCTAAAATGATGCAATCATCATTAATCAAATGCGTTGATAAAAATTCGGTTTTCCCTGATGCGGTACCTCCATTAAGTAGTATCACCTTTTTGTAATGACTGGTTTTTAGTATTTTAGTAAATAATTTATCTGCCCTCTGTGCAGATTCGTGATGAAATAATTCCGCTTTTTCAGGAGAATAATTTGGTAATAGTTTCTTTATTTCATCTGCGGAGACTATGACTGACATGTTATATAATAACATATCTTTTTATGCTCTACATGAGACAATTGTTACTTTAAAACTCTGAGAATAGCTAAATAAATCAGCATAGTGAGTTGGTTTACCGAATATTTCTGAGATATGAGTTTTGAAAAAACTATTTCTCCACTTGAAGCGAGTACTTTGTAGGATATAATCTCTTATAATAAATAATATCCGTTTTTAAATTTAACCCCGTAATCTATTGACACAAGTATTTCAGTTTTTGATAATCATAATTGCTGGAGCATGTGTTGCTGTCGCAGACGTATTTATCAAGCGCGCAGCAGTAAATGCAACTTCTCTTATTGAGGTATTAAAACATCCACTCATTATCGGGGCAGTCTTACTCTATCTATGCCAGATAGTCCTTTTTGCATATGTATTTGTTCGAAAATGGGAGCTTGGGATTGTAGGTATTTTACAAATGGTCTGCTATGCTGCAATTGTCATAATATCTGGGGCTCTCTTCTTTGAAGAAAAGCTGACTGTAATTCATAGTGTTGGCATTGTGGCAGCACTCATAGGAGTGATTCTTATGAATTTATAAATAAGAAATACAGGCATGATGCAAAATATCTCTTCAAGTATTTAGAGTTTCGTTGCCAGTCAATTTATATATGATAGAATTAGTACAGTTTTTCGAATTATGACAGATTGTCATATAGAGAAAAACTAAACTATCATATTGGGAAATCTGTTAAGGAAAGGATGTGCAACATGAACTGTGGAGTAGCTCTGATTGTAGGGATTATATTGATTTTGGTTTTGCCCCATCTATTACCAAATATTCCCTTTAGGGGATTCGGTGGTAGTAGAAACAGTAGCGCAGACTCAGAAGACCGTCTGAGTGGTCCAAACTAGCAGCAATTTGTAGAGTTTCCCTTGTGAACACTTGCCCTGCCTCCCCGTGCAGGGCATTTTCTTGGACTTTTTGACCCTTCTGCATTTAGTTTCAAACTCGATTATCCAATTGAGTCTGAGATTTGGGTGAATAGGTTGATGAAAGCGTACTCTAAACTAGCAACCGAGTAGTACAATATTAGATATGAAATACAATATTCTATTAGCTTCAGTAGCAGGTAACTTTGCTCTAAAACTCGCAGAAGAAATATCAAAAGTCGGGAAATCAGTAGCTGAATTAAAAACTTTATTTATTACAACTGCAGCAAATTTGTATGATGATAAGCCATGGATAGAGCAAGATATTAAAAAATTTGATGCAGCTGGTTTTTCAATCGAGAGATTAGATATATCTCAAAAATCTAATGATGAATTAGTACAACTACTACAAGCAACTGATGTGTTGATTATGGGAGGCGGCAATACTATTTACTTATTGGAA
>CAZPYR010000041.1:0-11330 GCA_964590815.1 uncultured Gammaproteobacteria bacterium
TTCGGTAACAGCGGAGATCATTATTACCGATACCGCCACGTATGAATTCACTTGGATCAGCAGTAAAGGTTTCGTCTCGCATGAAATTCCTTTGTGCTGGAATCAGGGAGATGAATGCGAGGCATTCGAATTAAAGGAAGATGTATCACTTATTTTTCTTCCTCTAATTCGAAGAAAGTAGTTCCTGTCCAATAAACTGTCACCGCCGCAATAGTATATTCGGCGGTGACATTATTCATTTCCTTCATATTGAAAAGAACTCCCTGTAAGATCTTTATTCTACATTTTAGCTTTTCGATTTAAGATTTTAGATTCGCAAATTATGTTACAATACACTTTTATCAATTAATATATACATATATGGAGCAAACACTCGTCATATTCAAACCAGACTCTGTACAACGCGGACTTGTCGGAGAAATTATAAGTCGTTTTGAGCGCGTCGGCCTCAAGATCGTGGGCATGAAAATGCTTATGGTTTCACGTGAGCAAGCAGACAAACATTATCCATCAACACGTACTGAATTTATCGATGGAATGGGTGGCAAAACACTTGAAAACTATGAAAAACTCGGAATCGATGCTATGAAAGAATTTGGTACCAAAGATCCGCACGAGATCGGACTCAAGATTCGTGAATGGCTTGTGACCATGATCACAGAAGCTCCTGTCATAACTATGGTACTTGAAGGACCACACTCAGTCGAACTCGTACGCAAAATGGTAGGGCACACATTGCCACTCGCTTCCGCTCCTGGCACAATTCGTGGAGACTACTCATACGATTCATCATATCTTGCAAATACTGGCGGTCGCCCAATCAAGAATTTACTTCATGCTTCAGGCAATGTAGAAGAAGCCAAGTTTGAGGTGGATTTGTGGTATAAAAAGGAAGAACTCATGACCTATGCTCGTGTCGAAGAGGTTGTCATGAAATAATTTTTATATTTGTAAATACCTCTTATATTTCCTCCCCTTAAGATAAGGGGAGGATTAAGGAGGAGTTATGAATTCAGTAAATCGTTTAAATAATCTCCATACGCAAAGAGAAATCATAACTCACCCTTCCCTCTCTTATCTTAAGAGAGGGAAATATATAACATGCTACAATAAGATAAGCCGTCGTAGCTCAATTGGATAGAGCAGACCCGTCCTAAGGGTAAGGTTGTGGGTTCAATTCCCGCCGATGGCACTCATGAAAATCCATAAAACATTGCCATCAAGCGAGTATTTCATCATACTTACTTTGCGCACGTTCGGTAATTTTCTTATTCTATCTTCATTATTCTTCATAGGTAAAACCTTCTATCAGCCAGTAAGGGAAGAAGTGCGCTACTTTATAGATCAGCAAAACAATAAACAATATGTGGTAGCTTCTGCCGAAGAAGCACCTCAAGTAAAACAGGAGATAGAGCGTCAGATAGAGAAGGGAGCCTTTGCTAAAGCAGCTGAAAAAAAGAATGTTGAAGTGTTGGTTCCCATAGACTCAGATTTTAGTATCGTGATCCCTAAAATCGCTGCCAATGCCCGTATTGTGCCCAACGTGGACGCTGCCGACAAAGAGCAATATATGGAAGCCTTGAAACAAGGCGTGGCTCATACAGATGGTACCGCCTTCCCCGGAGAGCCCGGGCACATATTCATGTTTGCGCACTCTACCGATTTTGTCTGGAATGTTGGCAACTACAATGCGGTATTTTATCTTTTATACAAACTTGAAAATAATGATGAAATCAATGTGTTTTATAAAGGTCAGCGATTTGTGTACAGAGTCACAGGTAAAGAAGTCATTGACCCGTCGCAAGTCGAGTATATAACACGTAAAACAGATAAAGAATTCCTCACGCTTCAAACGTGTTGGCCGCCAGGTACCACGCTCAAACGTATACTGATATTCGCAGAACGAGTCGCATATTAATTACGAATTGGTCAATTACGAATTACGAGTTATCTCTGATAAAGAAGTATTAAGAAAGAAGAGAGAAGAAATTCTAATTCGTAATTGCACATTCGTCATTCGTAATTACTTTATCCCCACAGCGTATAGGTCTCCGTAAGGATTATTGTTTGGATTGAAGTTGATGATCACAATCAAATTCCAATCAGGGGATACCGCAAAGAAATCAGTGCTAAAGGGCCCGGCATACACAGTCTGTTTATTCCCGCCATCATATTCCATAAGTATTATCTGATTTTTTTCTTTTATCGCCACATAATCTGAGGTGGGAAACCATAGCACGTGCTCCTGAACAGTACGAGTAACTGTGGGGTTTGCAACACGAGCGGCAAGAGTCGTGGCCGAAGTGGTAGCAGGCATCTCGGTGGGAGTGGGGATATTGTCTATGAGCTCTGTATAGGCCTCAACCGGTATGCGGAAATTTTTGTCTTCTTTTTTGTCATAAATATAAAGGCGGCCCTTCTTAAGATTTCGTTCTTCCTGACTTTGATTTGCACCGATAAGAGGGGGAGTGATAACCAGAGGCAACTGAGCATCTGCTTTAGCTAGGTACATCAGCCTGATTTCATCAGGTGAAAGAGATATCACTTCAAAAGTATCTATGGCTATAGGACGTATTTTTTTGGGAAGTGTTTGTACTACTTTGAGCATTTCATCATTTATCTCTTCATTCCAACGATTCACAATATTTTCTTTTGAAGCCGTGACATCGAGTGCGGAGGTAGTCTCTTTATTGAGCGCAATCAGATAAGATACGGTAGTTTCGTCGGGCTGGGTAAATGTCGCCACAGCTGGGCTAAAGTCGGAATCAAAATAAAACACGACTGTGGATAAATCCAATTCAGCAGGTAAGATCGACTTCAACATGATGAGAGTAAGAGGAGGAAAAATGGAAATCGTGCGCTTTGTTGACTGGAATAAATAAAAGCCATCTTTCTCGACATCGCCAGTTTGGCTTACGAGAATGATATTCTCTGTATTTCCCAAAGGCACAGCCTTTATGATACCCAAATTGGTAAGCGGGGTAAGAGAAGGGTTTTTAGAATATAGATGTGCATTTAAGCTCATCACGGTCTCGCCTTTGAGTGAAATGTTCTTTTTCCAGTCTGTATACCCTTCTTTTTTCACTTCCACAGTATATTGACCATAAGGAAGAGTAAGGTTGGTATCGGTTGCCCCATGTAACGTGCCATTTACGTACACTGTTGCGGGTTGTGGGGAAGAATTTACTGATAAAATCCCGGTAGAGGTGACCGTGCCATCTTTTGGATTGAATCTGTAGCCTCGGGCATAGGCGATAACACCTATGAGTACAATGACAAAAATTAATCCAACAATAAGTCGTGGTATAATACTGGCCGTAATATTTACAATAATGCGCATGTGATATATTTAGATATTATAACTACGTATTCTGATGCATTTAAAAAGCCTGTAAGAATGTATTTTAGCTCACTATATTATACAATAGAAACAGTGTGAAAGAGTTATGAGATTTTATTTTGCCCTCTTGGTAAAAAAGGGCAGGGAGTGGAGAAGGGCATAACTCCTCCTTAATCCTCCTCTTATCTTAAGAGAAGGAAAAAAGCGAAATTTTCCACGCATACAAATATGTGGTTTAGAAAAAAAGTCGGTATCGATCTTGGCACGGCAAACACTCTCGTATATGTGGCTGGCGTAGGCATAGTCCTGAATGAACCTACCGTTGTCGCGTATTCAAAAGAAGATAGGCAAGTACTTGCTGTGGGAGAAGAAGCCCGTGAAATGATCGGGCGCACCCCCAACAGTATCATTGCGGCGCGCCCTATGAAAGAAGGCGTGATCGCCGATTATACCACAACTTCTGCAATGGTGACCTATTTCTTGCGAAAAGCTCTCAAAGGTCGGGTTTTGTGGCCCGAGGTGATGATTTCTATACCCGGAGGTTCTTCGCAGGTAGAAAAACGGGCCGTGGTAGCCGCCTGTAAGCAGGCTGGCGCCTCTGACGTATATCTTATAGAAGAGCCCTTGGCCGCTGCAATTGGGGCTCGTATACCCATATCGCAACCATCTGGTCATATGATTGTAAATATCGGCGGCGGTACGGCAGAAATTGGTATATTGTCGCTTGGTCAACTCGTCGTATTCAAAACGGTGCGTGTTGCTGGCACAAAAATAGATGAAGCAATCCTCAACCATATGCGCCGCAAACATAGTCTGCACATCGGTGAGCGTACCTCAGAAATCATAAAGATGAACATTGCCAATGCCCATTTGCCTGATGAGGCCAATTATCAGGAGAAAAAAATGGAAGTGCGAGGTCGTGATACGCAATCTGGTTTACCCAAGATCATGGAAATAGGCGAAATAACTATAAATGAGGCTTTGCAAAAACCTTTGAAACAGATAGTGGACGGCGTAAAAGAGGTGCTTTCCGAAAGTCCTCCAGAACTAGCGGCCGATATAGTAGATAAGGGGATTGTCTTGTCTGGAGGCACTTCTCAGCTTGGTAATTTAGATAAATACATAACCTACTATACTGGCGTTCCGGCCTTTGTTGTGGAAGAACCACTCTTTTGTGTCATCCGTGGTATTGGTATGGCTATCGAGAATTTAGACAGTTACAAAAAGGCAATCCGATAATTGTGAGTGCACTGTTGCGGGGTTGATATAAGTAAAATCTATATCCTTATAATTAAATTTTATGAAAATACGTAATTACGAGCCTTTTTAGAGTAAATATATCTATGAAGGTAAAAAAGATCAAAAATTTATTGAACAAAAAAACCCTTTACCCGTATGATTATCGTATTTGTTATTGCTTATAATAATTAACTATATATGTCAGAAAAAAATCTTCTTTCCATTCCAATTCATTTCAGTTCGCGACAAGAAATATTTCAAAAAATTGATGAGAATCTAAAAAAAGAAAAAAAATTTCTTCATATTGTTTCTCTCAATCCAGAAATTGCTATCCTTGCACAAAACAATACTGATTTTAAAGAAGTCGTCTCAAACGCAGAAATTCAAATATGTGATGGTACGGGCGTATATTTTGCGTGTCAATTTTTGGGTATTTTTTGCAAAGAACGGGTAAATGGGGTGGATCTTATGGAAAATATCTTACATAATTTTCACGATAGGAGTCTTTGTATAGTGCTAATAGGGGGAAAGAATGATTTAGCAATAAATTTGGCTGAGTGCTATAAAAATGAGTATCCAAAGAGTAGGTTTTATGGTTTAGAAGGATACAAAGATATAAAAAATCCCACCTCAGGAGAAGAGAATACCCTCAACGAGCTTATTTCTAGCTTAAAACCGGATATCGTATTTGTAGCCTTTGGTTCGCCTCAACAAGAACTATGGATAGGTCGCCACAGAGCTCTATTGGGTAGTTCGGTATGCATGGGAGTCGGGGGAGGATTTGACTTTTTGGGTAAAAAGGTACCTCGAGCTCCGCGCTTTATCCGAGCTATGGGTATGGAATGGCTATTCCGTCTTATCCTACAGCCCTGGAGGATTGTCCGCCAAGTGCGTTTATTAGAATTTGTATTTGCCGTAACACGCCAGAAAGTAGGTATATAGCTATGGAACAGTCTATTTTTGAAACGCTTCACTATTTCGCCCGATTTCAGTATCCACCAACATACGCAGATGTCCATCGCTATATGCCTGTACTCATTTCGGAATTTGCATTGCAGCAGGAACTTGCCAGGTTGCAGGCGGCAGGTGCTTTGCATATAGAGCAGGAGCGCATCTTTTTGTTGGATCGCAATTATGAAGGGTTTTTTGTGCGGAAACAGGCCTCTGAGGAGCTTCTTCAATTTGCTCGTTCATACCTCACGAATCTAGAATATATCCCCACCATAGAGCTCATCGGTATATCGGGCTCAATGAGCATGGCCAATGGCAATAGCCTTGATGATATAGATTTATTTATTATCACCCGAAGCAATGCCATATGGCTCACGCGATTCTTGGTATTGATATATAAAAGGTTATTGATGCTTGTAAATTACAAAATTGCTTCAAAACTTTGTTTTAATCTATTTTTTTCAGAAAATGGACTAAAAATACCAAAAGAGAAGCAAAATTTGTATGTGGGTCATGAACTTTTGCAACTGAAGGTGATTTATAACAAAAGTGGCACGTACAATAGATTACTTACTGAAAATAGTTGGGTAAATGATTTGCTTCCCAATGCTCGTATCCGATTTGAGACGATAACAAGTATAGATTCAAAAAATCAGAAAAGTATATATTATATAGAAAAAGTATTAGGCACCATCCAAAAATGGTGGTTACGCGCAAGACGCTACACCTATCGTGAGCAAGATGGCCAGCTCTGGCTCATACAGAAAGACTGGAGTATGGAAGAATAGCCACTATTCATCTTCCGGCTGATTTTCCTCATCTGTTATTTCTTCAGTTTCTAATTGAGGTCCTACTTCCAAAATAGAAGGAATTTCAATTACTTCATCGGGAGGTACATATTTTGGTTGAAATACTTCTACTTGGGGTTCTTCTTGTAGATTAGGGCAATTTGTGTAGTTTCGTAGTCGTTCTGACATGGTACATATATATTAAATGGTAACCTGGGAAAATTATATCATAGCAAAAAATACGAAGCACGAATCTCGCCTTCGTATTATGATAGCGGAGGTGGTGGGATTTGAACCCACGAGAGCGCTTTTAAACGCTCGCAGGTTTAGCAAACCTGTGCCATGGGCCACTAGGCGACACCTCCTGGTTAGTCATTGGACGTTAGACTTTGGACTTTAGATAGTTTATTAGATCCGAAGACTAACGACTAACGTCTAATCTGTGCCGAAGAGAGGACTTGAACCTCCACGATATTGCTATCACACGGTTCTGAACCGTGCGCGTCTGCCAATTCCGCCACTCCGGCAACCTGCATCAACCCACAAAGATTGTATCGAAATTATAACATGTAAACCTCAAGTATTGAGGATAATATGCTATTTTACAGTTTGTCAGTATTCTTGACATTTTATCCTCATAAACTGTATACTGAAGACTATGTTTAATTTAAAACAAAATCTTTTGTCAGTAGGTTTGACAGATGAGGAAATACTTGTGTACTTTGCGACCTTACAACCTCATACAGAGTCTATTTTAAAAATAGCTCAACAAACTGGTATACCACGCACGACTGTATATATTCTTATAGAAAATCTGATAGAGAAAGGATTTATACGCGAGGTAGCTGAGGGAAAGAAAAAACATTACTATCCCGCGCCGCCAGAGAAGATCATCCAGTATGCGACTACCAAAAAGCAACAGTTTACCGATGTCATCTCTCAGTTGCAACAAAACATACCTGCGATACAGGCACTCTATAATTTCCAGCATACTAAACCTCTCTTGAAATACTTTGAGGGAAATCAAATGATTGCAAAGCTTTTACAAAGTACAATTGGTGATGAAGAATTATGCCTTCATCTGATGAGTGAGGAAGGATCTCAGATACTCGAGACGGAGCTAGAAGAATATAGGGCGACCATTGTGAGACATCTCATACCTACTCGTGAAATTGTCTCCGATTCACTCGTAAACCATCATGCTATGAAATCATATGCGTCTGCACGTAATAGAATTAAATACCTTTCTTCAAGTTATGCCACCAACGTAGATTACATCCTATATTCTCAAGGCATGATTATGATCACCTACAAAAATGAGATTCCCATGGCTGTTTCTCTAGAAGATAAGTACATTATGCAGTTTGAAACCGTGCGTTTTAATCTGCTATGGGAACACCCTCTCTTGAAAGAAGATAATAAGTAACTATATAATGGTAAAGAGGGATTTTTATGAATACCAATAAAATATTGTTGACTTCTTTTGTAGCTTTTATCCTTTTCCTCATGTTGGTCGGATTGCTTAGTATTTCGTATTTTGCAAGACAGCGACAAATAATCACCAACTATGCCATCGATCCAGAAGTAGAAAAGCTCTATGGTGAATATAAAAAGGATGAAATTATCGTCAAGTTTAAACAGCCTTTATCGGATCAGGTTTCGCTCGATGATATCCAAAAAGAATCTACCCGTGAAGCACGTCCATTTTCACAATTTATGAATATGGTCGGAATGGGTGAAGAGGCGCCGGTGCCTGACTCACTTATTAAGCTCAATGAACTTTTTCCTCTGGTGAGCGTAGATAAAGCTTTTGTGATAGGCGAGCAAAATGTAAAGGGGGTTTCTTCCGACAATACATCCGAGCGTGACAAAACCCCATTAGATTCGGTATATACAATCACTTTTAAAAGCGAGATTCCGGTGATTCAGCTTTCTCAAGAGCTTTCAAAAAGATCCGATATCGAATACGCAGAACCAAACTATATCGTAAAAATAAATGCAATACCCAATGATCCTGGTTTTGTTACCCAATGGGGGTTACATACTACCGGCGAATTCGGGGGGAAAGCTGATGCCGATATAGATGCACCAGAAGCCTGGGATCTCACAGTCGGAGATACCGAGACAATCATTGTTGCGGTGCTCGATACGGGTGTAGATACTGGTCATGAAGATCTCACGAGCAGAATATGGCGTAATACAGACGAACCAGTATTTAATGGGATTGATGATGATAATAATGGCTTTATAGATGATGTACATGGCTGGAACTTTTTAAATGACAATTATAATATTTCAGATTCACAAGGACATGGGACTCATGTCTCTGGTATCATCAGCGCTGAGCGAGGCAATGGCCGCGGGATTGCTGGTGTTGCAGATAAGGTAAAAATAATGCCGATTAAATTTTTGAATTCGAATGGAGAAGGTACCTTGCAAGATGCAGCTCAAGGTGTAGTATATGCTGCTGACAATGGCGCTCGTGTTGTGAATTGTAGTTTCGGTGTATTTGCCATCACGCCCCCTCAGGCATTGTATCAGGCAATTGAGTATGCTCGTTCTAAAGGTGTGATTGTGGTTGCGGCGGCGGGGAATGAAGGAGTAGATATCGGTGAGGTGGGAAATTATACATACCCTGCTAATTATGATTTAGATAATATCATTACAGTGGCTTCTACTACATTATCTGATAGACTATCTTCATTTTCCAATTATAGCAAGTTGTATGTCGATCTTGCGGCTCCAGGAAGCGATATTGTGTCTACTCTTCCGGACAATAAATATAATGTGAAATCTGGTACCTCTATGGCAACTCCATTTGTGACAGGGTCAGTTGCGGTCGCAATGTCACATTACCCGTTGGCAACTATTACACAGATTCGAGAATATATTTTAAGTAGCGTCGATAAGCTCACCGACTTAACCAATGATGTCTTGACAGGAGGACGCCTGAATCTACATAAGATTGTCTCGGCTGTCCCCACCCAAATACCAACCGCGACATCTATACCTACACCTCTTATCTCAGCTACCGTGACACCAACTATTCCTGTATTTATAACGTTATCACCCACGCAACTTACTACACCTACTGGTATTCCTACTCTTATACCCAGTTTGCCAGATGAATGTTGGATGCGGATATACGGTGATGCAGATTGTGATAAAAATATTTCAGTGTTAGATTATGTTTGCTGGTCCCAAACACTCATAACTGGTAATCTGCCCGCCAACTGCAAAACTGCCGATTTTAATATAAACGGTCGCGTAGATGTTCTAGATTACGCAATATGGTTTAATTATTATCTTGAGAATTTTAAGCATTTATAGTTATAAAGGAGTACAATATAGAGCATGAAACAGATATCCGCATTTATCAGTATCATATTATTTATTCTTAGTTTCATCACACCTGCTTTTGCCCAAAGTCCGATACAGGGTGAACATATCCGCCTTTTTAAAGAAAATCTATGGATACAAACCGATGGCAGTATAAAGGTGGAGGAACGAATTGTCTATGATTTTGGCTCTACTGAGCGCCATGGTATCTTTCGTGATATTCCTTCTGTTAAAACCAATAAAGAAGGAAAAAAATACAAAATGGATATAAATGTCGTATCGGTAGTTGATGAAAATAGTGAAGCCTATAAATATGATCTAACGAAAGGAGACACACTCCAAATAAAAATCGGCGATCCAGATAAAACCGTAAGCGGTCAGCATACCTATATTATTACCTATATAGTAAAAGGCGCCCTTACTTACTTTTCAGATCATGATGAGTTGTACTGGAATATTACAGGCAACGATTGGGAAGTGCCTATTGCGGGAGTATCGGCACAAATTAACATGCCGACTACTATTTCCGCAGATAAAATACAGGTTGCTTGCTACACAGGTGTGCCGGGAAGTGGGGCTCAAGAATGTACTACTGAGGTGAAGGGATCGATGGTGCAGTTTGAAGGAAAAAGAATCCTACAAGGAGGAGAAGGATTCACAGTAGTTGCTGGTTTTCCGAAAGGAATTGTGTCTATAGTGGAACCTACTGAGGTAAGACCATTTACTTCAACAATTTTGGGTAAACTTGTTATCCTAGCAATCATAATGATTATGATTTTTTGGTATATTGTGCTCCCCGTATGGCTCCCCATTCGCTGGTGGCTGAAAGGACGCGATCCACAGAGTGCAGAAGGGGTAGCAACTGCATGGTTTGATCCACCCCAAACAAAGTCGGGTCGAAATCTAACACCTGCAGAAACTGGAACTCTTGTAGATGAGCATGCTTCAATGAAGGAAATTTCGGCACTCATTATAAACTTGGCGCAACGAGGATATCTGAAGATTGTTGAAAAGGGTAAAAAGGATTATGAATTTATAAAAACTAAAGAGTACGCAGATGATGGTACTTTACAGGGCTTTGAGCATACATTTTTGAAAGAAATATTTTCAGGAAAGGAAGTGTTGCGACTGAAAGACGCAGAGCTGGCTACAGAAGTATCTGAAGCACAGGATGCTTTGTATGAATCATTGGTAAAAGAAGGCTATTTCCCCGAAAATCCCGATAAAGTACGGAAACGATACACGATATTGACGGTACTGTCTACTATTACTTTTAACTTTTTTCTTCTTGTCTCATCGGCCGTTTTTGGCCGTCTGATGCCTCGAAAGTCTTTGGAGGGTGTACAAGCTAGCAATAGAGCAAAGTCACTTCGTAACTTTTTGAGTTCTCAGGAAAGGCAGCTTGAGTTTCAAGCCAAAAACCAAATGATGTTTGAAAAACTACTTCCGTTTGCTATAGCTTTTGGAGTCGAAAAAATATGGGCTGATCGATTTAAGGATATCACTCTTACTGCGCCTGAATGGTTTGTATCGAGCCAGGCGGGAGTATTTAATGCCCAAACATTTACTCACAGCCTTGGCTCCTCGATGTCTTCGTTTCAGTCGGCCGCTACCCCCGTGACATCAAGTACCGGTCATTCATCAGGTTTTAGCGGCGGGTCTTCTGGTGGCGG
>CAZPYR010000042.1:0-11009 GCA_964590815.1 uncultured Gammaproteobacteria bacterium
ATGTCATCCTGAACTCGTTTCAGGATCCCCCTGTCATCCCTCTATTTGTCATCCTCGCGAATGCGGGGATCCAGGCACTGTCATCCTGAACTTGTTTCAGGATCTCCTTGTCATCCCTCTATTTGTCATCCTCGCGAATGCGGGGATCCAGGAGCACTTGTCATCCTGAACTCGTTTCAGGATCTCTTGTCATTCCCGCAGGGAAACCAAATACCCCATGTCGAGAAGAAGCGATGGATCTTGAACTGTTATCTGAAAAAATATTGCTGACTTGGGGTGTAAATCATCAGAAGAGTTATGCGGACTATCAGGAACATATTAATTATTTTTTTTAAACCTTAGTTAACTTCATTAGAATTTGCTATACTGGCTTGATGGAACCTCAAAGTATTGGTGTCTGCGTATTAGTTCTTAACAGGTCCAAAAACGAGATCTTGTTAGGTAAAAGAAAAAATAGTTATAAAGCTGGAATGTATGGAATACCAGGAGGACGATTAGATTTAAAAGAATCCTTAGTTGCCTGCGGCAAACGTGAGCTAAAAGAAGAGACAGGGCTAGAAGCAGTATCCTTAACATATATAGGAGTTATTAGAGAATTACAAACTGAATATAATTTCATTCATTTTGCATTTTTATGCAAGGAGTACCTTGGTGAGCCATCGTTATTAGAACCAGAAAAATGCGAAGGCTGGGAGTGGTTCTCTCTGGAAAAACTTCCAGATAATATAATTTCTGGACACAAAGCTGCAATAGATATTTATACTAAAAAAGACTCCGAATCTTTGAGAGATCTTATATAGAAGAGTTAAAGAATTGACGATTAAAATTACTACAAAGCCCTAATGTCGAGAAGAAGCAAGTCATGAACATGTCATCCTGAACTCGTTTCAGGATCTCACGTGTCATCCTCGCGATTGCGGGGATCCAGGCTCATGTCATCCCCCTGTTTGTCATTCCCGCGCAGGCGGGAATCCAGGGTATTTGTCATTCCCGCATAGAATAAAAATGATCAGATTCGTATTTCCCCCTCTTAGAATAAGAGGGGGCAGGGGGAGTTGTATCCTTATCCTAAATTTGCTTTGTATAATAAAGCTTTAGAGGAGTAGTATTGTAAGAAGTAACTGTCTAGAATCTAATCTAGTATTATAAAATCATTACTGAAGCTGATGAGAAACAAATACGAGATACGTAAAACAATACGATTTAAACTTGATCCAAAAACTAAAGTCATACAGCCCTCCGTACAAACTTCTTTAGACATGAATGTAGTACAGAAAAACTTTATTGATGCCTATAAAACAGTTATAAATAGTTTTGAAAAACTACTCTTTATTCAAAAGTTTGGGGAAGATTGCCTCAACAGACTTATCACTGTTAAGCATAATTGGCTCCGCATATATACAAAACATGAATTTTATGAGTTCAAAGACCAAATAATTAAGTACAACAGAAATGGTCAAAAAATAATAAATAAAATCAACATAGCCGATCCTCATGTAGATTTTCTATATACCCATTTCAAGGAATGGATTACCAACAATCGCAATGCCATTGAAAATATTCAATACTTATATGCTCGAAAGGATCATGAATTAAAAAGAAGATCAGATTTGGCATACTGGATTACATTTATTAGCAAACGAAATAATTTCGAATCTATCTTTGAACTTTTTGATGGAAATATCGTGCACAGTGAATCTAATGTAGACATAGATCTCATAAAGGAACATCTTGTCAATAGCAGGGCTTTATTAAATCAACTGATGCAGTATATAGCCCCAAATGCGGTATTCGGCATTGAAATTGAGCGAGCGAGTTTAAATTATTTTACAGTCAACAAACGTTTTTGTGATTATCAAACAGAAATATTAACTAAAGAAAAACAACTAGAACAAGTTTTTTCTGTTGGGGAGCTTGATGCATTGTATCGAAGAGATAGGTTTAATGAGTTACCGAGCAAATTTCTATATTATGTGGGTTTTATAGGATATATCCAGCAAGATAATAAGTCAAATAATATGTCCATTGCAGCTTGGCATGAAAAGTTAAAACTATATAAGGCAGAACAAAAAAAATTGTTTTATGAAAGAGTGGCGAAAGGGATGACGTATGAAGAACTTAAAAATTCCTCAGATCTCCCCTTACTGAAGGATATCTCACCTGCAAATTTCTACAGCTTTTGTTCCGGCCCTAAAAAAAGGTCATCACATTTTCAATATAGTTTTTCTAACTACAAAAAGTATTGTGACATAAAAAAGAAACTTGCTATGGTGTATGGAAAGATGAAGGCTGAGGTCAAATCACTCGAAAAAGCGCGCATCGATGCAGAACGTACACAGTCGTGGGCTCTCATCCACGAAAAGGACGGACAAAAGTATCTTCTCACTATACAACGAGATGCTAACGGGACAATGAAAAAGGCGAAAAAACACCTAGATGGTTTTTTATCAGATAGAAATGAATATCCGAACAAGCTATATTTATTTGAATCTCTAACACTTCGTGCTCTGGATAAACTATGCTTCGGATTAGATAAGAATACGTTTTTACCCTCGATACAAGAGGAGCTTTATAAGAAATGCCCAAGTTTATTTTATGGGAATACTTTAAAAAGGAAAGATCAATTATCAAAAGATAATAGCGAGCTATTGCTTCTGTATCAAACTGTTTTAGGCTTGACTGCAACAAAAAACACCCTTGCTGTTGATAGCTTTATCGGATTTGAAGCATTGACAAAAGAAAAATTCAACTCCCTTTCAGATTTCGAACAAAAGCTAAAACAAGCGTGTTACATTAAAAAGCAAATAACGATGAATGAAAATGATTTTGATGCATTTATAAATAGCTATCAAGTTCGAATATATAAAATCACAAGCTACGATTTACAAAAGAATGATCCAGACTTCTTAAATTCATTATCAAAAAAGAAAATACTTGATAGGTCTCACCCCGAGGCACATACCAAAATTTGGCTCGACTTCTGGACAAAAGAAAACGAACAAAATAATCACAATATTAGAATCAATCCGGAAATAAAAATTTCATATCGACAAGCTGAAAAAAAAGATATATCTTTAGAACAAAAAAGTAAACCATTTAACCGAGCCTATCATGATCAGTATACTCTTTCAACCACCATCACTCTTAATGCTCATGAAAGAAGTATAAATACTAGTTATCTAAAAAAAAGAGAAATAGAGGAATTCATTCAAACTTACAATACGGACTTTAATAAAAATATAGATCAGTCAAAAATATATTATTATGGCCTAGATAGAGGAGAAAAAGAACTTATTACCCTAGGCGTTTTCTCATGTAAGGAGTTCGATACATCATCCGCAAGTGCACTGCAACCACAAGAAATCACGAATCTTGAGGTGTATACGATTCCAAAAGATCAATATTTGACAGTCAAAAACGGGTACACCCTCTACAGGAGTCCGGCAGAATTCATAGATGATCACGAGTATATTACACCAAACGGTGCACGATCATATCTTGATCTCACCTGTGCCAAACTACTAAAAGGTAAGATTGTTACCAACGGCGACATCGCAACATATTTAAAGCTTAAAGAGATCAATGCAAAGCGTATGATTTACGAATTGGTAAGAAAAAATCGGCTGACTCACGCGCAAGTGCTATATGATAAGGTCAAAAATAAGATTATTCTTGATCAAGGGGGAGACAGTAGGTACCGATATAAAGATATATACTTCTGCGATGATGAGTACCAACAGATAGCTCCACCGACTTCAATAGAGAAAGACCTACAAGGCTTTTTAACCGAAATTTTGCACGGGAAAGGTATTATTCCTACTATACTTGAAATCAACAGAATGAGAGATGCAATATGTGCAAATGCTGTTGGGATAATTAGCTTTTTACAAACGAAATACCCTGGTTTTCTTGTTCTTGAAGGCTTCAATATAAGCAAAAAGGAGGGTTTTATTCAAAAGACTATGGAACATTTGGCAAGTCGTATTGAGTGGAAGCTGTTCCAAAAATTTCAATCGACTTCTCAAGTCCCGCCTGTGTATCGAGAGCTTATGTCTATTATTGGAGATAATACCGTAGGTTTAAGTGAAGCAGAAGTATATCAACTTGGAATCATGCTATATGTGAGTGAGAAGAACACGAGTACTTGCTGTCCGCATTGTGAAACAATCAGTACAAAAAATAAGGATGCTAAGTTTAGTTCACATCAATTTGTGTGTGTAAATTGCGGATATATTGGCAATTCAGATAGTATTGCAGCATATAATATCGCAAAAAGAGGATTGTTAGCTATGAAAAATAAATTTTGATAATTGAATGGCTCCTAACTCTGTGGTATATTTAAACTTAAATTTTGCTCTTTAAAAATTGGCTGCTAAAAGTGGAAGTTTCATTATCTGTTAAAGCTCAGTCTTTATTTTTTGAGTAGTTGTAGAGAAATACGTCTTTTAGACTATCAAAACAGCATATTCGGTGCTTTTCTGCTCTGGCTCATCGTCCCGTTGCCGCTTGCGCACAGTTGTATCGATAGTTTGTCAGAGCAGGAAATAGGCTCTCTACAACAGATAGTTAATTTCTACTTTTGTAGATTCACCCACCTTCTTCATACTACTTCTATTCTATTTACTGGTAATAAATTTCTACTTATGTAGATTTTTTCGTTCATAGGGTTATTTTTTTAATACTTTAATATTGATATTCAATTTCTACTTTTGTAGAACTCAACCTGTTTTTGTATTAGTTCGTGTTCTATTATTAATAAACTATTTCTACTTTTGTAGATATGTATCATCCTCTCATTCCCCAGTGCTCTACAACAGATAGTTAATTTCTACTTTTGTAGATTCTTTTGTTTTGTTCATGGGATGGCGGACTCTACAATAGATAGCTCATTTTTACTTTTGTAGATATTTCTTTTCTTGTAACTGAGCGACTCGCTCTACAACAGATAGTTAATTACGACGTAATGTAATATAGGTTTCATCATGCAACCATTCAGTTGCATAACCCTCCCCCACCCTTTATACTATCCCTATTACCAACATTTATTTTCACCCCTATGCAAGATATCATCACTCGCGTGATCATCGTGAAGGCCACACAGGAAAAGGTGTATACCACCATCACCGATCCATCCCACATTATCACCTGGTTCCCCGACGAAGTCGAAGGAAGCATGGAGGTCGGTGAGCGATCCACCCTTGTGTTTAAAGACTTCAATCATAGGGCTCAAATATATGTAGTCGATAAAAAACCATTTACCTATTTTTCCTATCGCTGGATTCCGGGCGGGCAGACGGCTACCCAAGACGTCCTTGAAGGCGCAAATACCCTCGTCGAATTTTTTATAGAAGAAGTTGAGAAAGGTACAAAAGTCACGGTCAAAGAATCTGGCTTTGCCTCATTGCCCGCAGAAGTTGCAGAAAAGAGCTTCAAAGACAATACAGGTGGTTGGGACTATATGATGAAAAGACTCGAAAAGTTGTATACTCAATCCTAATGGAAGTCACACTGCTATTTCACGCCTTAGGCGATCCTATTCGTCTCGAGATGGTGCGGCGTCTTGCCTCCGGGCAGGCGCACACCCTCTCGTCTGTGTCACAAAATCTCAAAATCACCCGCCAAGGTGCCCGTAAGCATTTGCAGATACTTGCAGATGCGCACATTATCGCCCTCAAGCAAAAAGGTCGCACCACCGAGGTTCGCCTTCTGCGCGATACCCTCGATCAAGGTCGCTCATTTATAGCCAGTCTTGAAAAAGCCTGGGACACCCGTCTACAAAATCTTAAACGAATCGTAGAAGGCTAACCCCCATACACCGCCCCCAACACAAAAGCTCTGTGCAAATCATCATTCAGCCCACGCCGTCCAGACAGAATCACATCTCATACTATGTAGACTATACTTTCGTCACCTTCTGCAAACTTTCATTTAGTGCGTCAGCAATAATTGTTTCTAAATACGAATAATTATGTTCATCAGCTTTCTGCAAGGCTTTAATGTAATTTTGACGTTCAGTATTGTTTTCTACTTGAATCTCAACTATAGGAAGATTTAGTCGCATGAGGATATAGCTTGTAAACATGCGGGCGGTGCGACCGTTATAATCTACAAACGGATGAATAAATACGAATCTATGCTGAAAATTGGACAATAGTTCTATCACTCTGGTAATAAAATTATCTTCGGCTATCTCTGGCAAATGCTCAATGCTGTACTCAGTATCATCACACAGTATTTTCATCATTTCTGCAATTCGAGAATAATGAGGAGCTTCTTTTGAAGAATAAGTGACTTGTATCGTACGGTATTGACCAGCTTCTTGAAGTAGTATATCCTGAAAACCCTCTTTATGAATTGTCTTAATCAATTCCTGAGTTATTCGTTTTTGCTGCTGTGCTAATTTTTGCAGAAGTATTAGCCCCTTTTTTGTTCCTTCTACTTCAAGCTTAATGACTTCTTGCCGTGGTAAGATACCAAGTTTCGTTTGTTTATACGAAGTTGCACCAATTGTAGACATAGTACTCCTATCTTATCATGAAAGATATGTATTTACTTGTTTTCTGGTTATATCGTCGTTTTCTATTTTAGTAGTACGATACACTGCCTCGGGTAAAAACGAATTAAAGAATTTTTTCAATAAAGATCGTTTCTGTTTTTGCTGCTGGAATTTTTTGTAGTTATCCAATAATGTTCTCATATGATCAAATTATATCATATACGCCAAAAAACCATTTTTAGCTATGGAATCTCAGGATAATGGCATTTCTTCCACTTTTTCCCAGAGCCACAGGGGCACGGGTCATTACGCCCCAAATGAGGGTTAGTCGGTGCACTTATCATCTTCACCGGCACATCATCGCGTGTTTCTTTTTTGCCACTAAATGGGTTTATCGCCGATGCCGCATTATATAAGAGGGGCTTCTTTGGACTTTCTTCTTTCAGCTTTGGACTTTCGACTTTCGCCTTTTCACTTTCTTCTTTCTTAATTCTTAATTCTTCTTTCACTGCAAGCGGTATCACACTCTCAAGACTGTCACCATGGTGCAAATGAGCATGGTCTTGTATAGCGGTCGGTAGCTCTATTTCGACCCTCATGATCCGACGTATCGACTCATAATTCACATCGGTAAGCAATTTTTCAAACATCTTAAAGGCTTCATTTTTATACTCAATCAGCGGGTCAAGTTGCGCATATCCACGCAAGTTTATACCTTCCCGTAGGTCGTCAATACTGGTCAAGTGCTGTGTCCAAAATTGGTCAATCGTCGATAGATATACCGAGCGTACCACTTCGTTCCAAATTTTTTCGCCTACTTGTTTCTCTTTCTTTTCGTATTTTTCAGCAGCCTCTTTCTTTATATGTTCCTCAAAGCCTTGCTGATCATTAGTTTCAATATATTCTTCCAGATCATCCTGTTGTATATCAAACAATAGTTCTACATCTTGCATAAACTGTTGCTGAAGCTCCGGCATTGTCTCCTGAAGTGAAAAATAGCTTGCACTCATGAGCACGATTTGCTCGTTTATAGTTTTAAAGACCGTCTCACGGAACTCTGCAGGGTTGGACTCCGGGTAGAGTAGTATTTTCTTGCGCAGTGAGTATATGATATCGCGTTGGCGGTTGAGAACATCGTCATACTCGACCAGGTGTTTACGCATATCGAAGTTAAATCCTTCCACCTTTACTTGCGCTTGCTCAATAGCCCGAGATACCATCGGGTGGCTAAGCGGCTGATCTTCCGGGAAATTCAGCATCGTCATCATATTAGATATCTGTTCTCCACCAAAGATGCGCATCACATCATCCTCCAAAGACACATAAAAGCGTGTTTCTCCGGCATCTCCCTGTCTACCCGCTCGACCTCGCAACTGATTATCGATACGGCGAGATTCATGCCTCTCCGTACCAAGCACATACAGTCCGCCCAATGCTAGTACTTCATCATGTTCCTTTTGCCATTCTTCTTTTGCTTTTTTATATTGATCTTCTGTTTTATAGTCTCCCTTGTTTACTTCTCCTCCGAGCAAAATATCTACTCCTCGCCCAGCCATATTGGTTGCCACGGTCACTGCTCCTTTTTTACCGGCTTGCGCTATGATATGGGCCTCACGCTCATGGTTTTTAGCATTCAAAAGCTCATGTCGGACACCTCGTTTAGATAAAAGAGAAGACAAATACTCATTTTTTTCGATAGAAGTGGTGCCCACGAGCACTGGCCGTCCTTTTTTATATTGTTCCACCAAGTCATCTACCACGGCATTAAATTTTGCTATTTCTGTCTTATAGATCATATCAGCATGATCTTTTCGTATATTGGTGCGATGTGTCGGGATGATAAGCACGTCTGCTTTATATATTTTGCTAAACTCTTCGGCTTCCGTTGCCGCCGTACCCGTCATGCCGGCCAGTTTTTTATAGCCACGGAAATAGTTTTGGAGCGACACAGTCGCCAGTGTTCGTGATTCTTGCTTTATCGATACGCTTTCTTTAGCCTCAATTGCCTGGTGCAAGCCTTCCGAAAACCGTCGACCTTCAAGCAAGCGCCCGGTAAACTCATCGACAATCACTACTTCATTAGCGCGCACGATATAGTCTTTATCTTTTCTAAAAAGTGTGATTGCTTTCAGCGCTGCCTCGATATGAAAAAGCGTATCAAAATCTTTCTCGTATATATTCTGTACACCCAACAGACCTTCTATTTTTTCTATACCTTTCTCCGACAAGTGGGCCGTACGCAGTTTTTCATCAATCACATAGTCTTCACCTGCAGTAAGCTGTTTCACTATCTTTGCATAATCATAATATTTGGTTGTTTCCTCATCGTAGGGAGCCGAAATGATGTGTGGGGTACGAGCTTCATCGATGAGTACCGAGTCTGCCTCATCGACTATTGCAAAATTGAAACCTCGCTGCACGAGTTGATCCTCGGCCTGAGCCATATTGTCTCGCAGGTAGTCAAATCCAAACTCCGAGTTGATACCATAGGTGATATCGGCGGCATAGGCTTCCTTGCGGGTGGTAGGCCGCAAATGCATCAGACGGATATCGTTGGTGCTATCATCTTTATATTCAGGATCGTATATGAGTGAGCTTGCCGAAATGATGGCCGACGTTTTCAAACCTAGGGTATGAAATATAGCTCCCATCCAACCTGCGTCTCGTCGAGCCAGATAGTCGTTTACAGTTACGAGATGGGTACCTTTACCTTCGAGTGCATTCAAAAAAAGGGCCGCTGTTGCGGTCAGGGTTTTACCTTCTCCCGTTTTTTGCTCAACCACTTTTCCCTCATGCAGTGCGACAGATGCTAGGAGTTGCACATCATAGTGTCTTTGGCCTAGAGTTCGATGAGCTGCTTCACGTACAAGCGCATAGGCCTGCGGCAACACTTCATCGAGTGTTTTTTTACCAGATTGTATCTGTTCGCGGAGTTTTGCAGTCTCTTGCGGAAAGTCAGCAAGAGCAAGTTTACGCATCGATTCTTCCAGAGTATTTATTTCATCTACTTTTTTTTGCAGACGAGCCACCTCGCGGCTGTTAAAATCAAGTATATTTTTAAAAAATGAAAACATAGGAGTTTAGTATAGAATATTACTGAAGAAAATACTCATTGGGAATGATGAGGATTTTTTCTGCATCATATCGAGTCTGATTGTCGTTTTGAAGATTTGCCTTCATGACAACATGTATAGAATCGCCTTCTTTAAGCTTAGAAAATCCCACTTTCTCCAATTCTAAAGTTTTAATATTGAGCATTTCCTGTGTTGTTCGAGTTTGTATATCAAGTACAAAATTATTTTTATCGAGTGTCACAATCTTCACCGTATATTCATCGGCATCAACTTCGGTTATTTTTCCCGATGTCACAATGTAGCGTTGATCAAGATAGATACCATTGGCATTTATTTGGCCTCCGATTTCCGGGCCAGCCGCAAAGACATAATCACCTTTTGCGATATCAGTCTGCTTCACTTCCTTGGTCGTAGTGGCGATATTATAATATTTGGTCAGCGTATCATCGAGTACTACCTCAACCATATCACCATCCATATTCTTGATTGTGAGCGTTTTATTGGCTATCGTCTGCACCACCCCAGCTACTGCTTTATCTTCTCCACTGGCGAGTTTAGATACTTTTTCAGCTACTTTTTCTTTTAGTTTATCTACTTCGTCTGCATCAGTCGTTGGAGAAAGAGAAACTGTTTTAGACGGTGTTACCGAAGCCGAATTAGTTGCGGTTTTCGTTTGTGCAAATATAGGATTTGCCGAAGCTAAAACCAGTGCTAAACTTGAAAAAATAATTAATGATTTTTGTGTCATTCCTGGACGTAGTAAATTTGTAATGTAGCTTCTTGCGGAGAGCTACTGCCTGAGTAAGCACTAATATTGATCAAATTTTCACCCGGTACCAATGTAAATGGTATAGCAAAATCTTCAGCCTGAGTTTTTACGATATCGCGGCCGGCCGGCGATTGCACCACAATAAGACTATTTTTGGGTGCTTTTCCTTTTATCATTGTTTCTTTTTTTGTCACCACCACTGTATTGTTCGGTTCGTTTATTTTGAGGACTGTCTGGCCCATGGCAACAGGCGCTTTGACAACTTGTTTTTTCTGATTTTCCTGCGCCACTGGTATCACTTTTGCTTGATCTTCACGGTTTGTCTGAAATAAAACAAAAAAACCCACGCCTACTCCCAGAAGTATTCCAAATACTATTGCAAAGATTGTTTCACGATTCATAATCTTATTATACAAAAAAATAACATATTGAGTAGTCAGTAAGTTAATTAGTCTGTTAGTCTACTAGTCTGTTAGTCTACTAGTCTGTTAGTCTACTAGTCTGTTAGTTGGTGAGTCGTATTGAAACTTTCCTAAAACTTATTACTGTCATTGCGAGGAGTGATTAACGATACCGAGTCAGACTCAGTTTCACGGGATGACACGATGCAAAAACTCATCGACTTATGAACTATCTGAACTAACTGACTAAGAGACTAACTAGCTGACCG
>CAZPYR010000043.1:0-748 GCA_964590815.1 uncultured Gammaproteobacteria bacterium
TAACTGAGTCATCTGGCGTTGTTTTAATCTGTATAGTCCCCGTACGCAACCGAACAAGCAGACGGCGTACTCGTACAGCAACCGGCTGCGTCCGTGAACTGAGCCTATATTCAATAGTTCCCTCAGTCTGCGTAAGGACGATACTTTGAGGTAATGTCTGTGTAAAAGCAAGCAGACTACTTTCTTGGAGATCAATATCAAGAGCATCTCCAAGAGCAAGAGTCATACTGGCATCTTCTGCAGTGCCGACTGTCTCACCTTGCTGCACTTCAATATCTTCCTTCAGGACACCGGGTATTGTGGCAGTGCGAGATTCCCACAGCGCCTGCCCTTCACGTGATAGTATGCGCGCCTTCAGTGTGTCCGGTGGGGCCTTTTCAAGTGAATAAGTGAATGTGCTTGTGAGAGTGGGAGTGGGTGTGGGTGAAGAAGAAGTTACTTTTACAAACGGGGCAACGGTAAGTCGGGTGTAGCCTATATAGCTTGCGACACCAATGACAAATGATAGAATAAATAGAAAAACTGTTTGTATCATAGTACCCTAACATTATCTCATATACGGGACATCGGCACTCCATGTAGCTTTTATGATCGTCATATTTTCTTTTTTTGTACTAAAGTCGTAGGCGATATCTCCTGAACCTTCATCAAACTGCCAGTTGCCGATAAGATTTTCTTGAGTCGCAGTAAGAGGTGTGATATATGAATTTCTGATTTGCTCTGCAGTACGAGCCTTGTCCCAAATGCG
>CAZPYR010000043.1:758-10947 GCA_964590815.1 uncultured Gammaproteobacteria bacterium
TCATCTATTTTGCCAACCCAGAAATCACGATCACCATTTTTGCCTATAAATACAGGTCGCATATTTTCCTTGCTAGTATAAGTTGTCACATAGGCTTTTATCGTGGGTAAGCCATCTAGATACATGATCATTTCGGTTGATCTGCTATCAAAGGTGACCGCAACATGGTGCCACACGTTGGGTGAGACAGCATGTTCTGCAAGATTGTAGGTCATCACTTTATGTATTCCTTCATTGCGTGTACCAACAAATATATTGTTTTGTTCAATGCCGATAAGAAAGGGAATATTTTCAGTACTATATGTCTCACCTTTGGTTATGATATAGCGGGTAGGGTGATTGTATCCTTCTTTAGACTCATCTTTAAACCAAGCTTCAACAGTCCATGATTTTGGTACGTTGTAATAACTTGCGTGAGAAATGCGAGCATAACTTTTACCATCTAACTGTAAACTCATATTCTTGGGAGATAGCTTGGGAGATGGCGAAACAGAAGCCTTGGCTACGGGTGTGGGAGCACGACTTATAGATGTGGCTGACAGTACTTTGCCTGTGCTGTCTTTGGGATTTATTGCCAGTGCTCCCCATTGAAGTCGATAGGCTGCATTGGACGAATCGAGATTGGTGGTACTAAAGTAAATATATCCTTTACCCTTTACCAAATCCGTGGGCAGAGCTAATCCGCCAAATTCTGCATACTTGATGGTATTTACATATATTGTTGCTGAAGACGTACCTATTTCTATACGATACTTGTTCATACAAGTTGAAGCAGGTTGACCACTTGTGCAGACTTTCCATGCAGTTTTTTGAGCGGCAGTGGGAGTGGCTGACTTTTTTTCGTAGACAATTTTGGCTGGGGCACTGGCGGGCGTAGATTTATCTGTCAAGGTACACACAACTGTTTGTGTTGAGCCTTCAAGCCTGCAGCCGAAGGTAGTGTGTTGCGCAAATTGTTCGTAGCCATATCTGGCATTTTTATGAGGTGAGGATGGATGTGAAGCTGTAGAGACAATAATTTCGGGAAAAATAAGGTTGTTATAACCTGGCATGCTAGTGGCTACCGCCGCTTCGATCACTAGTTTGCCACCTTCAAAGGAGTATGTATTATTGGGTCGCAAAAGAGAAATGTTTGCTACAGAATCGGTAATCCAGTACATTCCCTGTCTCCACATTTTGGCTTTACCACTATCTTTTATCGCATTAAAAACAGCATAACCACCACAACAATTGGAAAAATGGGTACCTTTATTGAACGTATCTACGAATGAATTGGTTTTTTGAATAGCTGTATTATTGACTGTATTCAGGTCTGTGTAACACCAAATAGGTGCAGGCTCGCTTTCGAGCGCTCCAATAGGTGGAATATGTGTCTCACACGCCTTGGGAGTAGCCGCAGAGACACGGAGGGGAAGTTTTTTTGCGTATATTTGTAATGAAAAAAAACCTACAGAGAAAATAAAAAGCGCGACCGCAGAAATAATTTCCCACTTTTTAAAATGTGGACCTTTATAGAAATTTTTCACAGGATCATACTATAACATATTATTACAAAAATTTCCCGTCCATATTGCATACTTGTACTTGCATCATATTTACATAAAGCTTTCCGATCTCATACATAAGTACCATCAACCTTTTTTATCATATATACATGGTTATACGTATAAGAAAGCTCATAGGTAAAAAAATTGTTAGTTCGGACGGGAAAACTCTTGAAGATGTTGATAGTTTATTATTTAATCCAGCTACCGGCAAAGTGGCAGCACTGCTCGTGCGAAAGCAAGGTTTAATCTCGGATGCTAAAATCGTGTTGCTTTCGGATATACAAAAGTATAAGACCTCGGGCATAGTGGTAGATTCTGCCAAGCAAATACATCATCTTTCGGCGATAGATAAAGAATTAGCCACAGTAGCCGGTAATAAAAGGCTAACCCTCGTTGGGAATGAACTTGTGGGCGAAGATCATAAAAAGTATGGTCGAATTTCGGATGTGTTTTTTGATACTGAGAACGGGCAGATCTTGGGATTGGAATACCAGGAAGCGCAATCGTCTCATAGAAAAACTATGAAAATAGAGAAGATAGTATCTGTAGATGCTAAAGTGACCGTAGTCTGCCCAATTATGGAATCGAAAAAAAATAACAAGCAACGTGATATAGATGATGAGCTACGCAAACGTATTGAGGATACGATTGGGAAATATGCTACTAAAAATATTTTATTGCCAACGGATGAAATCATAATTCAGCAGAACGAGATATTGACACACGAATCGTTACGTATAGCGTATACGTATGGATTGCTTGACCAGGCGCTGCAAAATGCTTCCTCACAGCCAATAGCGTAAAAATACACATTGGGTACCACTTTGTACAATATGTTTATTGATAATTTTGTATATTGCGCCTACAATAGCCTACATTAATATTTGTATCTATGTTATGTCTCGAGGAATTGAATTTAGTCCAACGCCCAACGATCCGCTGCATCAGTTGCACTACTTAAACAAGGCCGGTGCTCAAATATTTGATTATCGTCTATTTCCTAAAAACTATGTACATCCAGAGTATTTATTTGAACCTGCAAAGGCCAACGCAGTAAAAAAGTTTTTTAGAACTGTCCAGGATGGACTGAGGTACACCACACGTAAAGATGATCCCAATTATCCAGCATACATACATGATGGCAGATATGTACATGATGCTTTGCGGCAAAGACGGGATTACAATATATTATTGGATTATATTGATCGTTAACTAGAGGAAACTTTGAATGATCCCGACCGGGAAAAAACAACTCCCTTTGTGTCCGACTCTGAGGAAAAGCAATACCCTGAGGTCGAAGCAATGATCGCTTCTCTTGATCTGCAGGTGGGAACTGATGATAACTATATACAAGCCGACCCTATAATGTCTGAACTACCAACTCCAACTGAGTCGGAGATAGAGGCATTGCCCCCCGATGTGTTGCCTTCAACGCAACATGCACTCATAACGCTGGGTATACTGAATAAATTACCGCCCGATCAACTACCCTATGTGGGCCAGTTCCCTTGGATTGCTCGGAATATGTGGGGCCCTGCGCTGACTGTGGATCGTGTACGGATACTGATAGAAAGTATGCAGGATGCGGTAGATAAATCATTTCAGCCCTATGGCAGTGTGACAAATTATGATCTTGTACCAGTGGCTCAGTTTTTTGACATTGGGTCACGACTTACATCGGGTGTCTTTAGACAGCTGTATTATAAGGGAAATTATAAGCCTTACTAATCACTCTTGATCGGAAAAGGGACAGAGCTGTATAATGGCTTCTGACAAATGAGAAAAATCATGACTATTGATGATCTGCAAATAGAATATACGCTGAGGCGAAGCTATAGGACAAGAGGAATAAGACTTAGTATAAAGCCTCCTGGCGATGTGATAGTGACTGCGCATACGTTGCTTCCTGAGTTTTTGATACGACAGTTTATAATGCAAAAAGCCACCTGGCTGAAAGAAAAGCTAGCTATATTTCGAAGTAAAAATCGTGACGCCATACATCTAACCGATAAGAAACAAAAACAGGCTGTACGTGACAAGGCGATAGTCTCGGTACTTACCAAAGTAAAAAAATGGAATGCCGATTTGGGATTTGAGGTAAAAAAAATAACTATTAAGGAACAAAAAACCTGTTGGGGAAGTTGTACTCGCAGCAAACATTTGAATTTCAACTGGAAACTTGGCCTGATGCCTGACCATCTGGTAGATTATGTAGTCGTACACGAGCTCTGCCATTTAAAGCACTTTGATCATTCACGAAAGTTTTGGGAGCTTGTTGCGACGATGATACCAGATTACAAAAAGAGACGAAAAGAACTCAACGAACGTGGTTTGGCTATAGCCTGATAAGGTATAATAAAATATGATCTTTATAGATAATGCTATACGACTTCTAGCTGTGGCCTTGATAGCTTTTCGATTACTATACTGGATGTATGAGGAGTACTCTGCGACACAAACAAGAACTGCTGTAACAAAACTCTCTATCATGTCACTGTTTTGGCGACTTTTTACCTCGGCATTTCATGTATTTCTGATTTTTCAACTCTTTGGTTTGAGAGTATTACCTTATCAGAATGCCCTTTCCAACAGACTCCTTGGTATATTTATGATCATTCTGGCGACCGCGATTTCGTATATCGCTCGAAAGCAAATGGGGGCTAACTGGTCACATGCAGCTGAATATCAGATACGAGAAGGCCAGCAGCTGGTGACAGGCGGTATCTATGGCTATATACGGCATCCTATATATCTTGGCTTTGTGCTCACCGGACTTGGTGTGCAATTTATGATGGGTAGCTATTTGTTGCTGCTATTTATGATTATGCTGCCATGGATTGCGTACTGGCAGTCTAAACGGGAGGAAAAAATACTGATTGCGAAGTTTGGTAAAACCTACGAGGAATACAAAAAAAATACCTATATGTTTTTACCGTATCTTTTATAGGCTTTGGGGTAATTTGCTATATTGTATAATCTGCTATCTATGGAGACCGAATCTTATGACTATGTCCTACCAGACGATAAAAAAACATTTGTAACAAAGTTTGTCGGCGAGGCATACCCTACACATGCTGAACTTCTTGCGGCACAGGGAGATGTGATATCGGCCGAGTCTCTCGCTACACTCAATGATATGGGATGCCGAGTAGACCCAGACGTGGTGGCAGTACTAAGTGGTGTCTATGCGGATATTGAGATGCAACGCCGGAATCCATCGGAAAAAGCCACCTATTTATATGCGGCGCTCGTCTCGGGCAGCATTGGTTGTGTGGGATTTGGTGTAGCTTCTGCATTTGAAGGAGATATAGATCACGCATACAGCAGTTTTTATACTGCTGTTGGGCTATATACAAGTGCCTATATGCTAAATAGGCTTGATGACAACACACATGCCGCACGTATGAATGAGTGGCTTACAGACCACTGGCCTCCTGTGTACTCCCCAGCAGGTCTAAAACGAGCGGAACTGGAGGGCTATTTACGTGGTCGGATACAGGGGACGCTCGAGCACATAAAAAGAGTATCCGAACAGAAAGAAGATGAAGAAGTACGCCCTGATTTAGAGATTCCCCTTCTCGTGTTTAATGTGGCTACGATTTTGGACGCGGCTCAATACAGATTTCTATCTCGGGAGGAACTTACTACGCTGCAAACCGTGAAAAATGCTTTCTCAAAAGGGTATATTGATCTGTACTATATAAATTTCAGTGATCCTGAAATACAAATGATAGATTTACTTGTCCATGAATATGAAACAGGTACGTACCCCATAGATTTCCAGTTTGAAATGCCAGAGCAGGTAGCTTAGTAAGCTAACTTTTTGTTTTTTTGATAGAAGAAAGAAAAGACGGTGAGTAACAATAATATACTTACCATGATAATACCAAAGATAAATGCAAACGCATTCGCGGAGTTTTGCTCAATGTAGAGCCCCACGAAATATGCCCCGAGGGTATAGGGCAAATGAGATAGTAACACCATGGTGGATATAGATGTGGCACGATTTTTGGATGTGATATGTTGATTCAGCAATACAGAACAAGTATTACTCACCACAGTCGAGCTTGCTATACGGGCTATGATCAATATACTACCTAAGATAAGACCCACAAATTGTGCAAAGACAAAACTCGACACGATCAGAATAATAGAGAGCAGGAGAATGCGCTGCGTACCCAGCAGTTGTCGCATGCGGGGATAATAAAAAGAAACACCGGCAGAAATAAGATAGCCTATGGCAAATAGTATACTGATACCACGAGCATCTAGGCCATACTCTGCTGCTTGAGAGATTCCCAATAGAGCAAAGGAAATATTAAGCCCTGTTTCCAGTGTAATAAATAGCAGAGAAATAAGAGACATATTGGCATTTTTGAATAGTTCCTTAAAACCCTGGACATTTTGCCATATCATATCTGATAGTTCGTACTTGACCGAATCTATTTTTGGCTCCACCAGCATAAAAGCTGCCACTGCGGCAAATAATGCCGCAAAACCCTGTGCTATAAATGGCATACGGAACCAATAAGTATACATAAAGCCTCCAAGCCCAACGCCGACGAGCATACCGAGCCACATCATCGATTCCATTTTGGAGATAACTTTGTCGTACCTATGCTCATGGCCATCCTCTTTGAGTGTATCGTAGACAAGTGCTTCCAAACTTCCGGAATACAGTGAATTGACAAGACTTGAAATGACGGTGAAAACGGCAAACATAAGAAAAGTGTTTGAAAACGCCTCACCAAACATAGCTACGGTATATAACAGATAGGATAGTATGAGTGCGGTACGACGGCCTACGATATCGGCAAATGCACCTGAGGGTATCTCAAAAATGGTTGTGGCAATGCCTCCGATGGCCGCAAGGAGTGCGACATCGGTGTAGGACATATAGCGTTGGTAAAAAAATATCCATGCCGAGGCTGGGAAATATATATATCCCAGAAATGAAAGTATATATGCCGTTTGAATATTGGTTCGCTCATCTCGACGTAGCATAATAAGAGTATAGCAATGGATAACGGGGAATAAGTGAGAGGACGGATTTTTGCAGAGATCCTCTCACAACTAGACTACTAAAAACGTATCTAGGGGCTAGCCTTGGCGATTAGTTACCGATCTTGGTAACGGGATATTCGCCTGCTGAAAGCGCTTCCTGCCCAGATTGGCAAATCTCCTTTCCATGCGCGTTGGAATAAAGAAAAGTTTGGCCCTTCGCTTCTTGTTGGACATACAATTCTCCTTGTGGTTTCTGGTTGGTTGACTCAGTCGCGCGCTCTGCATACATCCTGCGCGGATGCATTATACCATTTAAACAAGAAAATGGAAATGCTATGGGATTATTTTATCACTGAAGAGCCGACCTTGAGCGGACGATCTTGGATATATTCGTTCTCCGTTTTAATGGCGATTTCTGCTTTGGTAAGCTCTATGCAGACATCTACATAGTGTGCTGGCATGGAAAGGAGGTCAAGGCGTGCGATTTTAAGAGCTACTTCGCGGGCGGATTTACCCGTATATTCAAATAGGATATCTGCTTGCTCATTTTGAAGTTCTACATGTATGTCCGTGGACTGCACCGATATCCTCATAAGACCTCTGGGGTCTATGTCTTCATTTTCGTCAAAGTAGAGCTTGGTACGCTCCCATAATGCACATTTGAGTGTATCAGTTGCCATCTGCCAGTCTTCTTCATAAATATGAGCAGAGACAGAATCTATTGTGAGCGAACCTGGCCTTAACTGTGTCTCACCTGCTACATATTGCTGTAGGTGGAGCAACCCGAAGGCATTGGGAAGGGCAGCTTTAAAAATATCATGAGATCTGAAGGTCGCAAACATATTGAGCTGGTTTTCGGGCGTGGTGAGGAACTGAATACTGGTGAGACACGGCGGAGATGAGAGTTCGTGATCTGTGGGAGGATAAAAAGTAGTCGCATATGCACGACGAGTCTCTCTATGTAGGCGGAGTTTTTCTATAATATGCTGCATTTGATTTATAGGTCCAGGATAACTATATAGCCTGTTGCCATAGGTATAGGCTGAATCGGCGGGTTTATCGCCTGTGAGAAAAATTTGTTTATACTGATTGAGCATATCAGGATTTAGCCCCACTTGCTCTTTTACCGCGGCCGGCCAGTCGGGAATATGAAATTGATCAATTGTTTCATTGCTTATCGTCCAGGAGATATGCTGCAGCTCTTTTTGACCACTACCACTTTCTGTTTTTTTGACATCACCATACCGTATGATTTTGTCAACAACTTTGACCCAGGCATCGGTAGTTTTTTTAGCATGTATACTCCAGCCAACTTTTTCAGAGGGCATGGTAGGCATTTTCTCCCTTTTGGGCTCGGGGAAAAAGACAGACTTCATATAGGGTTGTAGGTGACTTTTAGTCAATTTTATTGACTCTTTAAAAACATCGTCCATAGGACTATCGGACATGTCTACCAGGTGGACACTTTTTCTAAGTTTATCTAGATAGTGAGTTTCTATTTCTTTGTGAAGCTTGACACCTGTATCTACGATGGTGTGCTGAGCATCGACTCCGTGCTTCCACAAGCTGCAAAGGGCATTGCGACCTGCTGAACCTATAGCTGTCTTGGACAGAGGATTGTTGGCCCATATGATGACTGTATCTATGGTTGGGTTGAGACACAGATTGCGAATGAGGATAGAGACGCCTTCACGGCTATATAGGGTACCGGTGATAGAGAAGGTTTTTAAAATTTGATCGTATTTATGGATAAGAAGTGTAGGATCTGCCCAACAGGTACACAGTGCAACATTTGTTTGTGGTCCAGAAAATACACGATATTTTTCTGGAAGATATAGCGTGGGAGTATATGTTGAATCCATGATATTGAATACATTATATAACAGCATAATGTGGGTTGGAAGAAAAGCTGTTTTATAGAGGGATGCTGAAACAAGTTCAGCATGACAAAATTTGGTAAACAACTAAATATGAGCGCTCCGCCTATACTAGCGGAGCGCTTGAGGGGAAAGCATCAAAGATCATCCATACCCATACCAGTCGGACTCACTTCCATATCCTCTTCCATCATCGATGGAGTTGGAGTCATGGTCATGGTAGGCGAGGGGGCGGTGATTGTGGGGGAAACTGGCTGTGAAACCACGGGTCCACCTCCGACACCAAATTGCTGACTATTGGGATCTTCGCGATCCATTGTATTTTGTGTGTAGGATTGGAGTCCCCAAAGGAGACCACCAAGCAACAGCGGTACTATAAGTAGCGGAAGCCAATTGCTGCTTCTTTCCACTGCTTCAAAATCTCGCTGCTTTCGAAATGTGTACTCTATTGAGTCATCATCGTCGCGTAAATTTATGCGTCTTGCCATATTGTTTTCACCCCCTTTTCATATATAAACTACTAACTAACTGATTAGAAAAGAGTATAGCTTCAGATTACGACAATGGAATAAAAGAGGGGTAAAGAAAAGGTAAGGTTTATAACTTATTTGAGAAGCACAGTAATCTCACCTTTATATTCGTGAGAGAGAAGCTCGGCTGCCTTACCGCGAGTAATTTCTTCAAATTTTTTGGTGAGTTCGCGGGTGACAACGACATCGGCTTCGGGTAGTATGGAGACTATAAGTTTCAGCGTATCTTGTATACGATGAGGCGCTTCATAAAATATCATGACCAGGTCGGGGAGGAGTTCTTTTACTTTTTTAAAATTTTCAAATATTTTTTTTATATCGCCCGTCCTTTTTGGGAGAAAACCAATAAACATAAAATTATCTGGCTTAAACCCTGAGTGAACAATGGCAGTGGTGACCGCAGTTGGACCGGGTATGACGGTATAGGGGATACCTTCTTTGATGACTGACTTGATGAGTAGATAGCCAGGATCCGAGACGAGTGGCATACCGGCCTGGGATATAAGACATATCTCTTTGCCATCGCGTATGAGGTCGAGTACATAGGGTAATTTATTAAATTCATTGTCTTTATAGTATGAAATGAGATGTGGTTTCGATTTGCGGTGTGCCTCGTCAAACAATGGGTCAAAAAGCGTATGAATTCGGTTAAGGAGAAGTCCGGTACTTCGCGTGTCTTCGGTGAGGATTATATTAGATTCCAGAAGCGCACGGGCCTGGCGAAGTGATATGTCTTCCATATTGCCGATTGGTGTACCTACAACGTAAAGCATACGTTTTATTATACATGCTAAATTATAAAATTCCTTCCAGACGATAGTACATATAGATCAACGGTTTATAAAAAATAAAGAATACCTTGGGCACTTACGAGGTATAATAGGGCATGTCATTTGATCTTCAATCAAAATATGTCCCCACCGGCGACCAACCACAGGCAATAAAAAAACTAGCCGAAGGTATACAGGCTGGCCTCAAAAACCAGGTGCTTTTGGGTGTGACTGGATCGGGTAAAACCTTTACCATGGCCAATCTGATACGGGATTTGAATATGCCGGCGCTTATCGTATCGCACAACAAGACACTAGCCGGGCAACTGTACCAAGAATTTCGTGACTTTTTCCCCCAGAATGCAGTGTCCTACTTTGTCTCATACTACGACTACTACCAGCCTGAGGCCTACATGCCCTCTACCGATACCTATATAGAAAAAGAGGCGGAAGTAAATGAG
>CAZPYR010000044.1:0-10856 GCA_964590815.1 uncultured Gammaproteobacteria bacterium
TTATTCAGGCTTTTCCATATCGCCTGTTTTAAATATATAATCCCATTTGTTGCTTCCTGAATAGATAAACCATCTTTAATAGCGTTTTTAGCTAGTAAATCCCCCAGTTTTTTTACATATTGTGTAGCGGATTCCAAAGACTTAGATTCTATGTGATGTATGATTGATTTGAGTATACGAATATGCGCTGCCATGTATTTCTGGATGGCTTCAATACGCATGTATTCTGGACAAAGGTATCTTAAATGATCCATTGTCGCCTCTTTTTCTATATCTTTGGCATGTTGAAGGAGATATTTTTTTATTTTATCCAATTTTTTTCGTTCTATCGGATTTGTTGTAAGTTTAGAAAGCTTTTCTTTGGTAAAACGCCAGTCACCCCTTGATCCAACTTTGAGGCCTGCTAATTTGCCAGATAAAGCCCATTGTCTGATAGCACTAGGGCTTACGCCGAGGTAGGCAGCAGCCTTTTTGACATTGAGTAAAGCAGGTTCATCTTTAGGATTTTTGGCCGCCATAACTTACCGAGAGTTTACCGTTTGCACATCAAAGATATGTAAGAATTTCGTTCGAAGTTGAGGTCGTTATACTCTTTTTTAGGTTGAAACTTTTACTATTTAGAAGTGTTTTTTTTATAGTATTGTAAAAAATAAGTTCGGTAAAAGATAGCCAGTGTATCGTATAGGATGCCGTAAATAGATTTCAGAGTGGCAGCCTCCGTGATGGCGCTAAAGGTGTAATCTAATTTGATAGGTGCTTCAAAAATACGAGTATATCCTAGTTGTCGTGCTGCAACCAATATTTCCAGATCACCGGCAAATTTTTTTTCAACAAGCCTTGGCAGTATTTTTTCCAGCACTTTTTTTCTAAATACCTTTATACCAGCCTGAGTATCTCGTACATTGAGGCCAAATAATGTTTTTACCAGATAATAATATCCATAACTAAGAATTTTTCTGGAAAGTGAATATTTTACGACCGAAGCTGGATGTCTTTTTGAGCCCACTACAATATCCGCTTGATACCATTCCATATGCTCAAGAAGCATAGATATGCTGTTGGGATCGATTTCCATACCAGAATCTATAAACATGATATAGTCGCCTCGTGCTATCTTCATGCCCGTGCGTATGGCGTAACTTTTGCCATGATTTTGAGGATATGCGAGACATTTAAGGTTAGGAGAAGATATTTTTTTGATCTTTTCAGCAGTGCGATCGACCGCCCCATCCACCACAATGATCATCTCATATTCATAGCGTATTTTTTCCATTACGCTTTTTATGCGAAGTGTATCGTTTATGATAGTTTTCTCTTTCCGATAAGCCGGAATGATGAGACTGACAAAGTGAGAAGGAAGTTTCTGTGTCATTTTTTATCCATTATACACGAGTTTTATACGTAGAGACATAGTTACAAACTATCTGGTACATAGACAAAAGATTCAGCCATAGAATCTTGTATAGCATATAACGTGCTACTGGTCGCGCTTATAGAATATACCCAGTGATCGACATATATCAAATATATCCTTTGTTGCTTCCCCGAGGCATCAATCTCTACGAGTAAGCTATCTGCATCATGAATGCGAATAGGCGTTGTTTGGTATTTAGTATATTTATTTTGAATTGCTAAATTTTCAAAGTACTCAGTTACCGTATCAAAATTGGTAGCTATCCGATTTATTTCTATACTCTCCTCTTGTGAGATAAAAGCCATACTATTATTTTTAGTTTCGATTTTAAAAGAGTCAGGGATTAGCACTGACATTTTCATAGCCTTTGAACGGTATGTATACGACTGTGGTTGTTTATCTCTCAGCTGCGCTCGGGACGATCCGTTTTTTCCTATACGAAGTATGATAAAACCAGATATAGCCATGATAATAAGTAGAATAAGCAGCAAATCATACACGCTCGTTTTCATCTCTGTCGGTTTGAGTTTTTTCATATGCTGATTTATTTAAATTGTAATACAGTTTGTGAATTTGCGCTGTTATTTTGGTGCTTTTGGCAATTGTAAAGGTTTCTCATTACATACCTTTATAAGGTGCTGGTATGTATGTGTGCGCAATATTCTGTTCACAAGCTTTGAATTTTTTTTACTACGGAGATAGGCACAGTAATAGGGTTCTTTCTTTTTTCTTTTAACAGGTTTTGTGGTGGGTGTGGCATATATTGTAGGACGGGGTTTTATAGTCGGAGTTACAGTTTTTGATGGCTGGATTGTGGGTCTGTACGTGGGTGAGGGTATTGGTGTCTGTGTCGGTGTGAGTAACGTGTAATTAATGGTAAAGGTCGCATTTTGTATATCTTCACTGTTACCGTCGCCGTCTACTGCGTAAAAAGACACTGTGTAGTCTCCCTGTTTATCTATCACAACGGGGTCTACATATTCTTGCCAGTTTGAGTCATTTATTTTATATAGTATATACTCCACTCCCAAACTCTCTTGTAGAGGCTCATCTGTAGCATCAAGTGTCATCTCTACAGGTGATACATACGTGTGGCTAGCATATAAAGTCCCATCTATATCGATAGACGTTTGTGGTTTTATGCTATCAAGCTTTTCTCCCATCAGAGCAAATTCGGTGAGATGATTAATGCTTATTTTTGCCTCACCAGTATTATTATTTAATGCCGTATTTTCTTTCTGCCAGATGTGGCCATCGGAGCTGGAATATATAGTAAGAGTTTCAGGTTTAAATCGTAAAATATCTGCTTTCGAATACAAAATGACTACATTAAAGACAGTTTGAAAATTCTGCAGTATATTTCCCCACGCATCATACAAATTGATTCTGACACTTTTTATTGAAGATACATTGCTCGGGGGTTGCGCAGTATTTTCTGTAATTGAAAGTACACTGTCCTGGTTTACCATATTTTTAGGTATGATAATTTTGGTGGACTCGGTAGCAAATGTCCCTCCATTTGTCTTGACAGTGTTTTGCGTTGTTGGAATTTCATTTTTCCACAAATACTTACTTTGGTTTCCCGTACGGCTTTTACCTGCGTACTCAAACTTATACTGAGACCACGGATCTGTTGACTCTGCCATCCATCCAAATGGATCAACCAATCCATCGGGTATATTGTCATCAAAATTGCCATCCCTATTTTTGTCTTGTACTACCATAAAATGGATATGCGCTCCCTTAGTCCCTTGTGGTATCACATTCCCGGTGTAGCCCGTTTTGCCGATTTGTTGTCCAGCAGTTACTTCAACGCTTTTGGAAGTATCAGTTGTGATGAGGCCATCGGCAAGCAAATGATAATAGCGAGTCTGATACCCATTGCCGTGATCTATATATACTGTGTTGCCACAGGCATTACATGTATTCATGTATCTAGCTGTACCCGCAGCGGCAGCTAGTACTGGTTCTTCTAAAGCCGCGCCAGCTACGATACCCCAATCGTATCCATCGTGACCAGAGTAGGACAACACGGTAGATCGAGTGTTACCGAACGTCACCAATGCATTTTTTTCTAGCTCGGGCTCAATAAGATTTGTACTGAGCAGCGGATATGCATGATCAAAGTACGAAGTCATGCTCAAAGCCGCATCTGAGAAGCTTAAACCTTTGTTTTTATAATTCCAAGGGAGTTCGAGAAAGGGAGTAGGCGCAGACGCGTCATGATCATCAAAATGTACCAGGTACAGTGGGCTTACATTTGCATAATCCTTTAGTGCTCCATTTTCATTTATATAGGTACGACACTTCCCATAAGCAACAACAATCATCATATTTGCGTACCCTGTATGGCGTGCCTTCCATAGCAAATGGCTTACATCCAAGGGTGGCCTCGTTTGCAAAGGACACCCAGGTGAGGCGCGAAACGATTCTGTCGAAGGAGTGGTGGTACTTACCACAATATCATCAGGTATCGATATATCCCCGCGGCCATCGGGTGTAGAGCTTACGACTACTTTTCCAGAGTGGTACCCAACCGTTAGTATTTTTTGTATCAGTTGTGCAGGCAATAAAGGAGTGCCTTTATATTCTCCCCCTGTTGTGATGAGATATGAGTGTATCTGTGTTTCTGCGTGTGTGGCATGGGGTAATAGTAATAACAGGAAGGTTAGTAATAAAAACATACAGATATTTTTCATGAATATCAGCTTATTAAACTAGGATCTATAATTCAATATGAAAATATATGTAATTACACATCAAATATATAAATAAATTATGTATTTGTATAACATGTAGCAAATGTGTTGTCAGAAGTTACTCAAACAGAGATATGACACGATCTTTAAAAAAGGCCAGAAGATATAAGAGCACTATTATGAATATATATACGGTATTAAAAAATATGAGTGAGCTCAACTCTCGTCCAAAATAAAAAAGGGCCGGAAAATAGAGTGCTGTCATGACTGGGAGTATGAGTGTCGACTTGCTTTCTTTTGCCAGAAAATAATTATTCATAAACATCACCATCACATATCCTGTACCAAACAAAGCAGCCCATTCAATAAAAGGTTTAAGAGATAAATATTTATCGCCAAGTAAGATATGAATCATGAATCTATCAAACATGCCATAGGCAATATTGAGTCCGAAACCTACTGCTGTGAGCAGTACCAATGATCCGATGAGAACAATATGGTGATATGAGCTCTGTTTTTTACTTGAAAAAAATACATAACTCATAGTCAGAGGTGGACCAAAAATATAGATAATAATTTTGGAAAACAATGTCCAGCCTGCAAAGAGGCCAGCATCTTCGGCACTAAAAATACGTTTGGCGTAAATCATATCGGTATTATTGATAAGTGAAATAGAAAGGATAGATCCAATAGTGAGCAAAAATTGTTTGTTTTTTAGTATCTGCCAGACTGTCTTTTGGATTACGCTCGTAGAGCTACTTTTTTGTGCATGAAGTTCTTTATTGAGAACGATTTTATCGAGGATAATTTTGATAATGAGTGATAGGTTAAACACCAGCAGTACCGTGAGGAGTGGGTCAGGTACTATATATCCAAGTAAAGATCCAATAAGTTTGATGAGCACGGAAATGACCCCTATAAAAGAAACCAGAAAAAAACGGTGTAAACCAGTGAGTAGTCCATCATAAACTGTTGCGATGATGGAAATAAGAAATAGTGGAATGATCGAGTAGGCGGCCGCAGGCGTAAGGTTGGTTGCGGCCGGTGTAAAGGGAACTAGACACAAAAGCGCAACAATGAAATACCAGTATTTTTTGTATTGATTATACGTCCATTGCTCGACTGCGTATGCGTACCCATTTTTATGGTCACCTTGTGCTCCGATACGTTGTATGAGCACATTTGAAATGGCGGCAAGAGGGATGGTAAGCACTGCCATATATGCAAACAGAGTGGTGACATTGCCATAGCCTTCGGGTCCTAGGAGCCGTCCAGATACTATATTAAACACATAGTTCATGCCGCCCATGATGACATTGGCGACTATCATATAGAATCCACCTTGAAGAAAGGGGCTTTGCAATATTTTTTTCATAATATTTTCGTTAGTTTATTATAATGTATCCATGCATTCTACAGGAGCTTTGGTATCTATTGGGTTGGTCACTCGCAATCGGGCTGACATGATAGGTATCGCTATAGATCAACTCATGAGTCAGACCTACAAAAATCTAGAGATTATCATCTCAGATAATTGTTCAGATGACTCAACTCAAACGATTTGTGAGGCATACGCCAAGAAAGATCCACGTATAAGGTATATTCGTCAGGAAAAAAATATCGGTATGTACAACAATTTCAATTTCGTACTTGCTGAAGCTACTGGAGATTACTTTTTGTGGGCCACCGATGATGATGAATGGGAAGCTACTTTTATCGAGCGTATGATGAGGCTTCATACCAAGTATAAATCGGCAGTGGTTGCTACATCAAACTATATTTTATTTAGTGATAATCATAAAGAAACAACGCACCACACCTATCCTGAAATTTCTTCTCCTCCCAAGTCTACTGAAATATATCTATATCACGCAGTATTTATAACTTATGGGGTTGTAAAAACAGCCGCACTCAAGGAAATAAAAGGATTTTTCACCTATCCCTGGCCTATTCCCGACGGTATCGGAGATACACTACTTGCCATGCGTATATTGCTAAGGGGTGATATTGCTTTTGATCCGGGAGTGCTATGGAAGAAAAGAGATTCAGGATATACGTTTGAAAGATACACTGTGCTTTCAAACTTGCATTTTAGTTCTGCCGTACTATACAGGATACGCAGATATTTACTTTTCCCATTGCTCTATATCTACAATTTAGTCTATATGGCTGGAGATATTATATCTTCTCGGTACCCTTTATCTATAAAATCAGTATTACTCTATCAGGCGTTGGGTTTCTTTATCACAAGCAACCTTGAGTATGTATCTAGCGTACTAAAAGGTATAACTGCGCTTTGGGGTGGTTTACTAAGGCGGTTTTTTAAACTAGATATTGATTAAAGATGCATCACGCAAAAAATGGCGGCGGCTTTTTCTGGCTGATTGTGGATATATGTCACCTGGGCTATTTCTGAAAGTATGCCAGTGATATATTTATTGCCTTTTAATACGTGTTGATCAATTCTAAAGGCTTTGGGTCCGAGCATACCGTAAACTTTAAATCCCATTTTTTTCATCTCCTCAGCAGTCCACCCGGAGTGATGATCTTGCAGCGGATGTGCTTCATCTTTCTGATTCATATAGCCATTGGGCGTAAAAATGATGATTTTCTTTTTAGCCAATTTTTTCATCGCACTTATGAGATTTAGACCATCTTCTTTGGTGAGATGCTCAATCAGATCAAGTGCCACACAGGCATCAAATTCTTTTTCTTTAAACATGCTGCCTACTTTTCGTACATCGGCCAAATGGTATTCATGATGGGTTTTGTTTTTCATGGCACGCTCTATATATTCTTTATCTAGGTCAACGCCGACTGCTCGCTTAAAGGGAATATATCGTATGGGGGTGCCGCCTCCGCAGCCAATATCTAGTACCGAGTCACAATCCTTGAGATGCTTTTCCAGTTCTCTTTGGTATGTAATGATGGGGATGATAGGAAATTGATCCCAATACGAGTTCACAACACGTTCATATTGTTGAGGCATGTTTTTTTTGAATAGTATTTATAAAATGTGCTGCATCTTCTGGTGTGCCAAGTGTTAGCCACTCCTCTACCGGGACTATTCGTACAATACCACCCTTTTTGATAATGATATTGTAGAGTGGACTCATATAAAATTCATTTTTTGTCCGCAAATTATCTTGTACCATCTGGTGCCCGGCATCCATAAAAATCTTTGCAGTACTGAAATAGTATATACCCGCGGCGGCATGAGAGGAAATGATCTGCTTCTCTGCTGTCTCTTTTGCATTGCCAGCACTGTCTAAACGTACATACGAATAGGCTTCACTATTTGCCTCAAAAGTCGGTACTAGCCCGGCCCACTTTTTTTCTCGTGCTTCTTCAATTGAGGCTGCGAGTCCGCTGCACCGTATAAATTGATCACAATCTATGGTGAAAAAATCTTCTTCGGGATCAATAAAAGGTTCAATGCTCATCACCGTGCATACCGGGCCATCGGTGACATCGGGAAGATAATGGATTTGAAATCCGTGACCAATGATATTCTCGACTTTTTTTGTTATGTGAAATTGTTTTTCATGTTCTGCTAGGCTGATAAAAATAAAATCCTGGGGCTTGACCTTAGGAAACGAATACAGGACACTTTCTATAGACCATTGAAGCATAGGTTTGCCGAGCACATCAATGAGTGGCTTGGGTTCTTTTACTCCTGCAAAACGGGAGCCTCGTCCGGCCATGGGTATGACGATTTTCATAGTTGTTTACTATTTATAACATTTTCAAGAGATACTGGCTCATCGGTGCAGATACCATCTACCTGCCACTCAATAAGATTGTGCCATGTTTTCTCATAGCCTTCATATGCCAGTGGGTGTCCCAAGGCGCGATGCACATCTGGGGACATAGCATACACTGTACCTTTAACTTTTTTCATTTCATCAATTAATTCTTTTGTATAAAAAGTTCGATATTCAGCAGCCCACACAATGTCGAAACAGAGTTCATTTTTTACCTCGTCCCATAGGTGAATAGTAGGTTCAAATTTTGTTTCAGAAATAATGAAAGCGATCTTTATCTGAGGATCTATCTTTTTTAGCGCTGTGGCGGCTTCAATCGTGAGATCAAAAACAAACGCATGGCTGTAGAGATCATATTCTTTCCAGTATGCCGCAAGTTTTAGATAGGCTTCTGTGTGCTGAGCATCCTTTTTGAGATGCAAGGCTAGCAGCGTTTTTTTATTTTTCTTTTTTAATTCATCGAGAAACATGCGTAGAGATATAAAAGTATCGTCACTTCCCTTATATTTTATGGTAGTAGCTTCATCTAGGGTCACTTCAGCGGCATTCTTTTTTAAATCTGCCAAACGTTCAAATGTTTCGTCATGCATGAGGAGAAAATCTTTGTCTGCAGTAAGTCTGAGATCTGTCTCGATTGCATAGCCACGGTCTACAGCCGCCATAAGAGATCTCATCGTGTTTTCCGGGAGTTGTCTGAGTATGCCTCTATGTGCAAAGATATGCATATTAAAAATCTTCGGGTGATCCTAAAATATGTTTTATTCTAACATGGTGAAGCCGGATTTTTTTCTGCATTTGAATGTATTCATTGTATATTGGTCCCACAAAAAAATTATTGTTATATACAAATGACTTATTTTGTATCATTTGTTGAGTCGCCTCGATAAATTCTGTGCCTTTTGAAAAAAAATAAAGCCCCATCGTGGCGTTGTCTGGTTTGGTGACATATTCTTTTTCTATAAGGTTTTGAAATATTCCTTTTGAATCTGCTTGAGCATAACCCCACGGTCTATCTGCTATATTGCGATTCGGTTCTATGGGAATTATCCCGGCTATATCTGATGGCACATTTCGTATATATTTATTAAAATCGGTCAGATCTCGAAGTACATCGGCAAGCTCGATAAGGAGTGGCTCAGGTGTGGCGATGATATCGCGCGCTCCTTCTAGTATGCTACAGGGAGCTCCTTTTGTCTCATGTGTGAGTATACGGATCATTATTTTATTGCCAAACATGTTGCGAAGAGTGTTTGAAATGTGGTATTGGTCTTCCAAGTGTTTGAGTAATATGAAAATGAGATTATCTTTTGCGGTTAGTTCATGTTGCTCTACTACGTGCTGTATAAGTGGCTTGCCTTGAAATGGGATGAAGGGTTTGAAGGTAGTGAAACGGTTATCGAGGCCGGCAAGAGGGATGACGATGTTCATAGGAATAATTGTATCAGGCGAGCCGTAGGTCTCGGTATCATTGGGTTTCAAGCGACCACAAAAAGGGTATTTTCGCTCATCTTTTAAATTATCTGCTATTCTCCAAACAGAAATGAAATAGAATCATTCGTAATGGTTCGCTTTGTAAAAAATTTTGGTTACTGTGCTTATATTGATTAGCGATTTGTTTATTATTGAACTCCCCCATTTCCCCCTCTTTGCCAAAGAGGGGGATGAAGGGGGCGTTTCTGCAGATGGTACAAAGTTAACAAGCATTCCACTTCAACAAAATGCGGCCGATGGCTTGGGAGGTGCCAGCAAAGTCAAATGCTTCGGTGAGGTCGGCCGGAGAAGTGATGGTGAAAATATCGGGGCTGATAAGATGTTTTTCAATGACTGCAGAGACTTCGGGTTTTTGCAAAAATCTCATGGTGCGAGGGTAATCTGCCGGAGTAGATCGAGTGAGGCCCATCATGGTGATTTGCCAGTTTACCAGCCTCTCGATAGGTATCTGCCACGGTATTTCCGAGATGCCGAGTACTCCTATGGTGCCGCCCGGACGTATGAGTTGCAATGCTGTATTCATGGTGAGATGTATATGACTTCTCCCGACACACTCAAATACTTTTGAAAATGTCTGATTTAAATCGGGCCTTGCCTGCATATAATTGATAGTTGTCCCGAGTGTTTTAAAGGCTGCAAGTTTTTCATCGTTTACTCCAAAAATAAACACATTCTTTTTAGGAATGTGGAAAAAATAGCGGAGTACAACGCCGATCAAAAAGGCTACTCCTCCTGTACCTATGATGCCAATCGGCTCATTCTTTTTTATATTCATCTCTTTACACGATCGAAGTGCGATAGAAAGAGGTTCTACTATACTTGCGACGGTATCGGGCACAGATTTAGGTACTGGTACAATCAATTCTTCCGGGTACAGCAAGTGAGTACGGGCTAGGCCGGGCATAGTTGCGCCTAGATATGGTAGTTGAGGCCAGGTATTTTCTTTTCGGAAAAACTGAAAAGGCACTTTGCGGAAATCTCCGGCAATGGGTACTACTCTTTTTCCTGTTTTTAAATCTATGCATACACCTTCGTGCAAAGGGATAAGTGGTAGTCGTGTGCGAAGTTTTTCTTCAGATTTTTCACCTTTGTAATATTGTAGATCAGAGCCACATATAGCCGTATATAAGGTTTGTAGTAGTGTGTATCCACGAGGTATTTTTTCCAGAGTTACAGATTTTTTTTCAAACTGTTCGGGACTTGTCAGATAGTATTCTTCTGCGACAACCGGATGTATCATACGGAGGGCGTAAGGACAATTTTTATTGCCTCTCCCCTTTTCATGATATCTACTGCCTCATGGATTTGAGAAAGCGGCATGATATGAGTTATGAGTTTTTTGGTATCTACTTTTTGTGAAAGGACAAGATTCATGGCCTCCACATATTGTTTGCGGGTACTGGCATAGGCTCCATATATCTCGAGTTCTCGGTAGTGCAATCGGTTGCTATTGAGGGTGATTGTGGGTGCTGTCTTGGGCAATCCGCC
>CAZPYR010000045.1:0-1754 GCA_964590815.1 uncultured Gammaproteobacteria bacterium
AGAAAATCAAATTTCTTCTCTGGATACTTTTGAGTAAGGCTTGATATAAATGCCTCCATCTTCTGAGGGTTATGTGCGCCATCAAGAATAACTGTTTTACCCGAAATTTCGCGAATATCAAAGCGACCGATAACATGAAGATTTTGTAATGTATGATTGACTATTTGCGACTTATACTGAAATCTGTCTCGTTTGGATAATTCGTATAAAGCTGCACAGGCCAGCGAAATATTTTCCTTTTGATACTCACCAATAAGTGACGTTTTAACCAATGTTGGGACATCAATAAATTTCAAAGATGCGGAATATTCCTGTGCAACACGAAGTATGACATTTCTGGCTTCTTCTTCCTGTGGCACAGAAAGTACTCGATTCTCTTTTTGAATGATATGAGCCTTCTCTTCAGCAATTTTGGCAATTGTATTCCCTAAAAACTCCGTATGATCCAAGCCAATACGGGTGATGAGTGCCAACTTATCTTTACGATCAACCACATTTGATGCGTCATATCGACCTCCCATACCTGTCTCTACCACTGCATAATCAACTTTTTCTTTTTGAAATGTATAAAATGCATGGGCCATGGTGATTTCAAAAAAGGAGGGAGATCCGTATTTGGAATCCTTCATCGCGTCGATTGCAGGTATCATGTCGACCAGATTCTGACAGTATTTTGCTTCTAATATTATTTGATTATCAATTTGTGTTCTTTCTCGAAGATCTAACATATGCGGTGACACGGTAAGTCCAACCTTGAAGCCATGTGCATGAAGTAATGAACTTATAGCTACTGCGGTCGAGCCTTTCCCCGAAGTCCCCGCAATATGAATTACCTTCAATGTCTTTTGAGGATCACCCAGGTGCTTCATAAGTTCTTGCATACGGCCGAAATTGTAAGCGCCGTCACCAAGACCTCCAGGAGGTTGTATAAACTGATCCAGATACTCAATTGCATCTGTCATGGTTTGTATGTGCATATTGCCCCTAGCATATCCCAGTTCGGACACTTTTTCAATTGATTTTGCTCTTACAGCGTGTTAGTCTGTATGCGTATCTTGTATTTAGTAACCTAATGAGTCAAGATACTGTTAATAGCGAACTAGGTGTCAGGAGACGAGGACTCCATACAACAATCGAGCTTTGCCTCGATTTTTATGGAGTGTCGACTGACAGAATCTAGTTCGCGTAATAGTTAACCCTGGATCCCGGATCAAGTCCGGGATGACAAGAGAGCATATTATACATTTCAACTTAATTACACATACTATGTCTACGCTTCATGACAAACAGATTGCAAAATTCATACTACAGGAAGAACAGCGACAACGAGACAAGATAGGCCTTATACCTTCGGAAAATAATGTTTCACCAGAAGTCTCAGCAGTACTTTCTACCTGCCTATCAAATAAATACTCTGAGGGTTACGCATATAGAAGATACTACGAAGGAAATCAAATAGTTGACCAAATAGAGGCACTCGCAGTAGAACGGGTGAAAGATTTGTTCGGCGTACCTTATGCCAATGTGCAACCATACTCGGGAAGCCCTGCAAATCTGGCTATCTATTTCGCCATCATGAACCCCGGCGAAACTTTACTTGGACTCAAACTCTCGATGGGAGGACATCTCACCCATGGGCATCCCAAAGTGACTGCATCAGGACGATTTTTTAACTCCGTACAATACGGATTAAACGATAAAGCTCGTATTGACTTTGATGAAGTGGAAGAGCTCGCACTGAAACATAAACCAAA
>CAZPYR010000045.1:1768-10795 GCA_964590815.1 uncultured Gammaproteobacteria bacterium
TGATTGTTGCCGGCAATACTGCATACCCATTTAAACTAGATTTTAAAAAATTCAGAAAAGTAGCTGATAAAGTAGGAGCCTGGCTTGTGGCTGATATCTCTCATATTACCGGGCTGGTCATTGCAGGTGAGCACCCCTCACCATTTGATGATGCAGATATAGTGATGACGACTACTCACAAGACATTCCGCGGTCCACGTGGTGCGATGATTCTGGTCACCAAACGAGGTATGAAAAAAGATCCTGATCTTGGCAAAAAAATTGACTCTGCAATCATCCCTGGGTTGCAGGGGGGGCCGCATAATGCGACTACAGCGGCTATCGCTATCGCCGCCAAAGAGGCTTCTACCACAGCCTTCAAAAGATATGGTAAACAGATCCGCAAAAATGCTGATGCCATGGCAGCTGAGCTACAGAAACAAGGATTAAAACTTGTCGGAGATGGTACAGAGACTCATCTTATCCTTATAGATCTTACTCCTTTTGGCAATAGCTTAGGTACACAAGTCTCTTTTGCGATGGATGTTGCAGGTATATATGCCAATAAAAACACCATACCCAACGAACCTGGATCACCTTTTTATCCATCGGGTGTGCGCATCGGGACACCGCTTGTGACCACACGAGGCATGAAAGAAAAAGAAATGAAACAAATTGCTAGATGGATTGCCCAAGTCGCAAATCATGTGAGACATGAGCAACTGCCCGCAGATAATACGAAAAGGCAATTGTACTTAACAGACTTTAAAAAACGCATATCCAAGGACCCTGTACTTCTTTCCATTTGTGGTCAAGTAAAAGAAATGGCTTCGAAGTTCCCGTTGTTTAAATAGGCTGGGCTACCCTGTTATAATATACCTATGCTAAAGATATTATTGGGAGCTGATATTCTGATGATCGCTCTCTTTGCCTGGAAGTTTCAGCATTTTCCGGAACAAATACCTTTATTTTATTCACGACCCTGGGGCGAACCTCAAATTGTAGATTATTGGTATATTGCACTTCTGCCTATTTTGATGCATCTCTTTTATCTTTTAAATGGCCTACTGAGTAAAAAACTTTTCCACAGCCAAAAAATACCTCAAAAAATTTTCTTTGTCTCCACAATTGTTACCATCGCATTGTTTACCTCTATTTTTATACGTATTGTATTGTTGGTAACTTAAATTTTATATGTCACCATATCTAACTTTTATTATTGCGACAGCTATATCGTACCTCATGACGCCTTTGACGATTCGGCTTGCCACTAAATACAAGCTTACCACTGACGCAAACTCGCGCAGCCATCCAGCACATACACACAAGGGGATCATACCTCGCGGTGGAGGAATACCGATATATGTCTCTTTGCTCATAACCGGGTTGCTTTTTCTCCCCATGCAAAAAATAGTAATTGGAATACTCATATCAAATGCATTTCTTCTCATACTTGGACTCCTAGATGATCGTTTTGATTTATCCCCCTATCTGCGATTTATCATAAATATAACTATATCCAGCATGGTAGTACTTTTTGGTATTGGAATACCATATATATCTAATCCTTTTGGGGGCGTCATTCGTCTTGATTTCTGGAAACTATCGTTTGATATCTTTGGGATGCGTAGTATTTTGGTTTTTGCAGACATAGTCGCTGTAATTTGGCTTACATGGACCATGAATATGGTCAACTGGAGTAAAGGCGTGGATGGGCAGCTGCCAGGTTTTGTTGCTATCACGGCTTTTTTTCTTGGACTTCTTTCTCAACGATTTATTGGTCATAACATACAGGCCGAGACAGTAATGCAGCTGTCTTTTATAGTTGCTGGGGCTTATGCTGGGTTTATACCATTTAATTTTTATCCTCAACGCATCATGCCAGGCTATGGAGGAGGAGCTATGGCCGGGTTTTTACTCGGAATTTTAGCTATTCTTTCATTTGGAAAAGTAGGTACAGCGCTACTGATACTTTCAATACCTATGATAGATGCTGTATACGCCATCATTCGACGATTGGGAAAAAAATCTTCTCCTTTTAGAGCTGATTGGGGGCATTTTCACCATAAGCTACTGGAAATAGGATGGGGCAAACGTAGAATTGCTGTTTTTTACTGGCTCATATCATTTATATTGGGTCTCACCAGCTTATTTCTCACAGGTTTGGAAAAATTCTTCGCTTTTGTGACCATGGGTATTGCTCTTTTTACCTTTATTATCATAATTAATCGGATGAAAAAGGTTGATGTGGTAAAATAAACCAATGAAAATTGTACTTGGCATATCTTCGGGAATTGCTGCATATAAAATACCTGCATTAGTAAAAAAACTCATAAAAAATGGTCATGATGTACAAGTGATAATGACTCCTAAATCTGCATACTTGGTGGATCGGAAAGAACTTGAAACCCAAACAGGTAACAACGTGTTTATCGACTTGTTCAATGAACATTTTTCACGGGAGACAATATTGAAGGAACGAAAGGTGGATCATATTGAGCTGGCTAAACAAGCTGATTTGATAGTAGTTGCTCCCGCAACAGCCAATACAATCGCAAATCTTGCCTATGGTAAAGCTGATGATTTTCTCACTACAACTGTTTTGGCAACACGGGCTCCTATACTTGTTTGCCCATCTATGAATGATCAGATGTGGCTACATGTGGCGGTGCAAGAAAATATCAGGAAAATAGAGTCATATGGGTATACAGTAATGACTCCAGAATCTGGCTCACTAGCTTGTGGAACAGAAGGTATAGGCAGACTACCCGCAATAGATACAATACTGAATAAAATTGAAACAATGCTAATCTACAAAGCACTACTTAAGGGTAAAAAAATAATAGTTACATCTGGTGCCAGCATAGAATACATAGACGATGCCCGTATCATGACAAACAGAAGTGTAGGGAAAATGGGCTCCGCAATTGCAAAAGAATGCTATATGAGAGGCGCTGATGTTGTACTCCTTCGGGCAGAATCCTCTTTACCTCTTTATCAGCCTATCAAACAATACACTTTCAGGACAGCCACAGATCTAGAAAATTTACTTTCTATGCATACACCTAAAGTAAATATAGTAATCCATACTGCTGCGGTTTCCGATTTTACTGTAGACAAAATAGCTGGCAAAATAGATAGTACCAAAGAGTTGACGCTTAGCTTGAAACCTTCTGAAAAAATCATAAATAAACTAAAAAAGTGGAATCCCAATATCCGACTTATAGCGTTTAAAGCAATTTCGGGATCGTTGCAACAAAATATAGAAAAAATACATAAAGTACTTCAAGATTCACGGGCAGACCATATTGTAGTAAATGACATCAGTCGACCTGATATTGGTTTTGAAAGTGATGAAAATGAAGTCAATATAATTGACAAGATGGGAAATCAGAAAAAAATTGGTAAAATGTCTAAACAGGAAATAGCGGGAAAAATTCTAGATCACCTATCTTTTACTTCCCTGGATTCCCGTTTACAGGGGAATGACACAAATATCTTATGAAATACTTTATTAAAACATTTGGCTGCCAACAAAATAAAGCAGACTCAGAGCGCATAGCACAAGCCTTTGAAGGCCGAGGTATGAGTGAAGCGCGAGGCTACTATGATACAAACTATGTGGTAATCAATACCTGTATGATACGTGAGTCAGCGGAAAATCGTGTCTATGGTTTAGTGGAGAACTTAAAGGAAGTAAAAGAAAAAAAAACACTCCGAAATGAAACATATAAGATCATCGTGACAGGGTGTATGGTAGGCATGGCTTTCCGAGATAAAACAGGTAAATATTTAGCTCGACTGAAAGAGATAATGCCGCAGGTAGACGAATTTATGCCTATTGAGGAAGTAGGTTTTGATAGCCCACCGGTAAGACAAAATGGTGAAACGGCATGGGTCCCCATTTCCAATGGTTGTAATAATTTTTGTACCTTTTGTATTGTGCCATTTACTCGAGGGCGTGAGATCAGTAGGCCCTATGAAGATATCATTGCAGAATGTAAAAAGCTAAAAGCACAACGATTTAAGAATGTCACTCTTCTGGGACAAAATGTCAATTCCTATGGTGCAGATCTTATCATGGGTGAAAAAAACGTACAGGTAATGCGAGATATGGACAAAACCTACTTTGAGCAAACAACCGTTGATACAAATTCTGCAACCGGAAGTACACTTTCAAACCAACGCGCCACCTTCACCTATAACGGACGAGCTGTAGAACCCATATACGTAAAACACTTGGGTAAAATGAGAATACCCACCCTGTTCCCTTATCTGCTTGAGGACGTAGCTCGTATGGATTTTGAAAAAGTAGATTTCATATCTTCAAACCCCTGGGATTTTTCGGATGAATTGATTGATATGATTGCTAAATATCCCAATATAACAAGGAGAATCCATTTACCAGTGCAATCGGGAGATACAACAGTCCTTAAACGTATGAACCGATGGTATACTGCGCAAGACTACAGAAAACTAATAAAAAAAATGAAACAAAAAATACAAGGAGTGCAGTTTACTACAGATATTATAGTTGGCTTTTGTGGTGAGACAGACGAGGAATTTCAAAGCACCGTGGATCTGGTTCAAGAAGTCGGCTTTGATCAGGCTTTTATTTCAATCTATTCACAAAGGCCTATGACAGCCGCTACCAAAGTATTTGCAGATGATGTACCTCATAAAATAAAAAAAGAACGGTGGAAGATACTTGAAGATATGATCAATAGTAAATACCAATATCGCGCCCCTATATTAGTCTAATATATAAGAGAATAGCTCTTCTTTTTGCGCCGGGTGACAGGAAATAGGTGCATATTTATAATTCTTATCTGTAGCATCTATAGATAACTCACTCCCATCCCAATTGTATATACGGCCCCCTGCCTCTTCTAAAATAATCTTAGAAGCTGCTATATCCCAAATATGAGGACTTTCTGTAAGTAAGGATGCGCCATATATATTTTCGGCAACCCCCACAATATCTAACGCGGCGGCACCTAGAGAACGAACGGATCGAAAAACAGGGAACATTTTTTCAATACGTTTACGTTGAGGTTCCAAGAGGAGTGCAATATCTTCAGGATAAATAGATAGTACTTTGTTTTTTAAATCCCCCGAAGTAACTTTGAGGGGAATCTTCGTACCTTGACGCAAAATAAATGCACCTTTGCCTTTTTCTGCGTAATACAAATCTTGTACTGTCGGTCGGCTAATGATACCAGCTACCAGTTCGCCATCGCGAAAATAAGCTATGGGTATACAGAAATAATCAATCCCAGAGGCAAAATTTGAAGTTCCATCAAGAGGATCAATCACAAACATATGACGGCCGGTATGATAGAGATCTTCCTCACCTATAAAACCCACATCTGTCTCCCCTTTTTCCTTCATCAGACGTAAGATTGTTTCCTGGATTATTTGCTGAGATTCTTTATCGGCTCGAGTAACAATATTTTGGTGATCTGTTTTTTGAGAGATATCAAGTAATTGTGTACGATAATATTTAAGTAGAATTTCCTGACCCTGGCTAACGGCTTCATGTAATAAATCAAACATTTCCTCATTATACAGTAAATAAGGCCAGTGGCCACCCTCAGAATAGTGTTTTCCCCTTCAGCAAAAAAAGCTGAAGCTTAAACAATAATCTCATGTAGGGTGGCCACTAAGCGGCTTAATTATACTAATTACATCTTACGTATAGCTCATAGTCTGAAGGCAACGCCTTCAGTTGTTGATGTCTGACCTTTTGCTCTTGTGTAAGGGTGAGCTCTAACCCTAGACCTCGTTGAACAGCTAGGAGCCAGACTCCACCTGGATAGCTGCTAAAAGCATTGTTTTGAAAGAGCGAAATGTCACTGTTTACCTGAGGTCTAATACAGGTAATCCAACTTGAAACAATTACATTACACTCTACGGTTTTACATGCAGTACCTGGCCCTTCTTGAATCCACGGTGTAACTGTGGGGGTAAGAGTAGGCACTAGAACAGGTGTAGCCGTATGGATCAGTATAGGGGTCCGTGTTGCTGTGGGCGTTGCTGTAGGTGTTGCAATGGGCGAATTTGGAGTACCTGCAGCCGCCACAATCGGAAGATACAACATAGCCGAGACCGACGTCTGCTGTGCCTGTGCCTGCCCTATACTACACCCCAGTAATGCTACAATGAAAAGAGTAACAAGAACCTTACGAATATTCATAATCCTCCTTAAACAACATGTTGCAAGTAAATATAAATAAGCCGCATTCTGCCTTTATTTATATAAAACCAAAATGCGATTCACTTAGAATATGCCGACAGCCACCAGAAAAACATAACACTTTGTAACTTTAGCGCAAGCTAAAGAAAAAAGCATTATACTTTCATAGGTGGCTGCGAGCGGCTTACTTGACAATTATCGAATACACGTGACAACAATGCCATAATCACGGCCAAGGGCATTTTCCTCTTCGTGTACCTTTTTTTGCTCGGTTGTCAGAACGAGAGAAAGCCCTTTTTGTCCGGATCTAAAATAAAATTCCGACCAGACGTAGTCTGGCATTGTAGACCATGTCTGACCTCTATAGGTGGATAGGTCATCACGGACGACCAGGTCATAACATGTAATCTCAAGAAACTCAATTTCTAAACACTTCCCAGGTTCACCACAATCAGACATAGTATAATCACCCACATCAGCTTCCTGCCAAGGAGTAGGTGTAATTGTGGGCGTTACAGTCGGACGAATAGGTGTGGGGGTAAACGTGGGAGAGGGTGTTGGCGTCCGGGTCGGAGTAGGTGTAGGTTGCTGTCCAAATACAACAGACAAGAACCAACAGTTCCAGCTACCTTCCTGACATAGGACCAGAACATTCGTAGCATTATCTACGGAACTTGGAGTTGACACGGTACGGGTGTGGAGGTTTCTTCACCAGTCTGTGCCGCTGTTTGTATAGGAAAAAATATCAATACAAACAGCAAAAGCCCAACTAAAGTCAGCGACAATTTGGTATACATAGTATCTCCTTTAGAAATCTCATAGCACGAACGTTGTAAAAAAATAAGCCGCTTACTTACGTCAGTAAAAAATGAAATAAATAAGCGGCTCACTCTTATGTTAAGGTACCAAACAACGAACACTATTATACATATTGTTTACATATTTTAAAAGCCAGCTTTTCCCTTTGTTAGTATGCTACAATATCTTCATGAAACTACTTGTAACAGGAGGCGCCGGATTCATCGGCTCAAACTTTGTTAGATACTGGCTTCAAAACCATCCGGAAGATTCAATCATCAATTTCGATAAACTTACTTACGCTGGCAATTTAGAAAATCTTAAGGGCGTTGATACTAGCCCAAATTACACATTCATCCACGGAGATATATGCGACAGAGCACAAGTCGATGCTGTCATGAAGATGGCAGATACCGTCGTCCATTTTGCTGCGGAAAGCCATGTCGACCGTTCAATACAAGATTCAACACCATTTATACAAACAAACATTGTTGGCACTCATGTACTTCTGGAATCAGCCATAGCTAACAATATTAAACGCTTTCATCATATATCAACAGACGAAGTATTTGGCGCACTGGAACTAAACAGTCATACTAAATTTACAGTTTCTACTCCGTACGACCCACGGAGCCCCTATTCGGCATCCAAGGCCGCCTCTGATCACTTGGTACGTGCCTACCATGAAACATATGGCCTACCTGTCACTATTTCAAATTGTTCAAATAATTTTGGCCCCTATCATTTTCCAGAAAAACTAATTCCTTTGGCAATAACAAATATCCTCGAAGGGAAAAAAATACCTGTATATGGCGATGGGCTATATGTCCGAGACTGGCTCTATGTAGAAGACCATTGTGCGGCCATCGAACGTGTACTTCAGGATGGAAAAATCGGCGAAACATATCTCGTCGGAGGCCTGACTGAAGATATTGCCAATATAGATGTCGTCAAAAGGATATTGTCGCTCATGAACAAAGCTGAAGATCAAATTGAGTTTATCAAAGACAGACCTGGGCATGATAGGCGGTATGCAGTAGATTGGAGTAAAATAGAACACGAACTCGGTTGGAAGCCAAAACACACCTTTGACGAAGCGCTCAAACAGACGATTGAATGGTTTACTCACAATGAAGCCTGGTGGAAAAATGTAAAATCGGGGGAGTATCAAACATACTACCAACAACAATACAAATAAAAAGATCGATATGAACATAGCAATAACGGGATCTACTGGACTGGTTGGCTCACGCATATGCGAACTTCTGAACCACGACTTTCATTTTATTCCCATCACCCATCAATCTCTAGACATTACCGATGAAAAACAAGTACGAGAAAGATTATCTCGTGAAAACTATGATATCTTTTTACATCTTGCAGCATATACCAATGTAGATGGGGCCGAGACCGAGCGAGCGCAGGCCCATGCTATAAATGTAACCGGGACTCAAAATCTTTTCCGAGCCACACAAGAAAAAAATAAAAAATTTATTTATTTTTCTACTGATTTTGTCTTTGACGGTCGAAATCCACCATATACAGAAACGAGCAATCCTCACCCAATTGGCTACTATGGACAGAGCAAATGGGAAGGAGAACAAGTGCTGAATAAAGAAGCAACCATAATCCGCATCAGTTACCCCTATAGCCCGGCACTTCGTGTAAAACCTGATTTTGTACAAAGGATAAAAACACTTCTTGAACAAGGACATGAGCTGCAAATGATAACAGATAGTAGTATGACGCCAACCCATATAGATGATATCGCTGAGGCTCTCAAACATATACTACCTAATCCTCTGCCTGAGATATATCATATTGTGGGAACTCAAACTCTCTCACCTTTTGAATCTGGTCAAATGATTGCGAAGCACTACGGTCTTTCTGCTGATCTTATCAAGCCAACGACCTATGAAGAGTATATGAAAAATCGCGCCCAAAGGCCACGCTACAGTGAGATCACCAGTGTCAAAAATACGTTCCATGCAATGCGTGGATTTGTTGACGGACTCAAGAACATACAATAATACTGTGAAGTATAGCGACTACCT
>CAZPYR010000046.1:0-2254 GCA_964590815.1 uncultured Gammaproteobacteria bacterium
CTTTTCATCGGTCGTACCAGTTTTTACAGATACTCTATGTCCTGGTATTTCAAGTGCAGAATGAAACCCGAAGGCTTGTTGACGTGCAACATTGTCTGCAAGAATATCTGAAATGATAAATGACACACCATCATTGAGGACATGAGCCTTACTCGGATATAGCTCTCTGATAACCCTTTCTTTGCTGTCTACAATACGACTTACGGGTGTTGGTTCTATACGATATCCGCCTGTTGCAAATACACTATAAACTTGCGCCAAATCTACGAGGCTAATTTCTCCACCTCCCAAACTCAAAGAAAGGCCAAATCGAGAGGTGTCATTCCAGGTATCTATGCCCATATCTTTGGCAAAATCGACAAAAGGTTGCACACCAATTGAATTGAGCACTTTTACAGCCGGTACATTGTAAGAATTTGACAAAGCATAACGTAACGTCACTCTTCCATGATAGCGTCCATCATAGTTTACAGGTCTATAAGGCTCTCCTCCCGGGATCTGGAAAATAATGGGCGAGTCATCTATAGGTGAAGCTGCTGTATATCCACGCTGGAGGGCCAGTGCGTAGAGCATCGGTTTGAGCGTCGAGCCAGGCTGACGCAAAGCAGTCGTCACATTGAAAGCTCCGTATTCATCAGAAAAATAATCCACAGAACCAATCATGGCGAGTATTTCCCCTGTATCTGGCTTGAGCACAATCATACCACCATTTGAGACATCAAGACTTGTAAGTTTTTCAATCTCCTCCTTTAATATTTGTTCTCCGACTGTCTGGATATCTAGATCCAGCGTTGTTTGTACGCGAAACCCGCCCTCTTCAACCTGTTTGCTGCCATATTCATTTTCTAAAAATGTTTTTGTATAGAAAACAAAGTGCGGAGCCCGTATATTGGTGGTCACCGGCTTTATAGTTATATCTGTTTTGACTGCGACATCATGCTCCAGTTTGGAGATATATTTGTCCTGATACATAAGATTCAGGACATCGTTCCGGCGACGTATAGCTAAATCTTTGTCTACAAAAGGTGAATAAAGTGATGGTGCTCGTGTAAGCCCTGCAAGCAAAGCCGCCTCGGGCAAAGTGAGATACTTGGAGCTTTTACCAAAATATATTTTAGCCGCCTCCTCTATGCCATAGGCTGATCCTCCATAAGGCACCTGGTTTAGATACATTTCAAGTATTTGATTTTTTGTATAAATTTGCTCCGTCCATACAGCTAAAACTATTTCTTTCAGTTTTCTTGAAATTGTACGCTCTGGAGTCAGTAAGGCACTTTTGACTAGCTGCTGTGTTATAGTCGAGCCACCTTGCAGTTCATTGGTTGTAAGCGTATCTTTTACCGCACGCAATATACCTCCAACAAAAGATATTCCTTTATGGTTGTAAAAATTTTTATCCTCAATAGCAATAGTCGCTTGCAGTACATACGGAGGTAAATCTGCGAGTTTGATAGAGGTCCGATTAAAATCTCGATAGATTTCATACAATAGCCGGCCTTTACGATCGTACAAGTGTGTTGACTGTGCAAAATTAAGTGACCCTATAGATCGTGGTGAAGGCAAATTTAATACAAAGATATAACATTGATACACAAATATGACCCCTAAACAAAATATAAAACCATATATAAAAAACTTGAAATGACTACTTATAAAAAATCTATAAATATTTTTCAAAGATAGCTTTAGTGAGGATAATACTTTGATAGGAATCGACAGTATGCCTTTGGTGTTGGGTCGACTCGTAGTAATGGGCAATACGCGAGCATATGGTTTTGAGGTATTGCGCTTAAATATATAAGATAATCCCCAGGGTGTCCTGGAAAAGGATTGAGGAATTTTTGGTGTAAATATAGTTGGACGCTCGTTGGCAAGTGTTTTCCTCGCTTCAATCTCGGCCTGGATGAAAGGTACAAGCCACCAGACTAGATACCGGGGTGTATAAAGTATCCTTTGAATCCAGTCACCTATAAAGACAATCAGGAGAAGTAACCGATAAATAAGCAAAAAGAACACATGAAGCCCCAGGTTCAGTAGTGTTTTTTTTGAGACTACCACCTGCTTTGACATGCCACGATTTTATCAGAGCCTTTACTGCAAATAAAGCGGATTTTATCTAAAAATTAGTACGGGGTATGTTTAGCTAATTTTGCCTTCACGATTAAACGCTCATTCATCGTTCCAGGAGGCACACAAGTAATCAATGTAAGATATGCAGCGTTAAATTTTTGCTCAAGCACAGAAACCTGATCTG
>CAZPYR010000046.1:2264-3074 GCA_964590815.1 uncultured Gammaproteobacteria bacterium
TCATAGGTGGTACCTTCGGAATCAATATATATTTTATCCCCCATGGCCATTTGGGGCAGATATGTAAAAACGGTTTTATAGTCTTTGGCATTAAATAACTGAGGAATAGTCGAGTGACCAAAAACGGCGATATTACCATATTGGCCTGGTTTGGATGTCGGAATATAATGTATAAGACTTTTTGTTAAATCATCGCCTCCCACTGCGACATGTAAATTCTTTAAGTTCAATTTGGGTATAGATAGATAATATTCTTTTATATCAATATTTTCTTTTGGCAATGCCACATTACTCACAGGAAACCATACGTTGGCATGGGTGAAATCACGAAGATTATTGGAATACTGATTTGTACCTGCATACACTGTTTCAGCAAACTGCAATGAGGTGGCGGTCATACTTTCAGGGACTGGTGAAGTTGCCCCGTCTTTAAAAAATAGTCGTGCATAGATTTCAAAGGAGATAATTGGGTAGTATGCCCAAAACATAAGCAGCATTCCAACAACGAGAATAACATATGAAAATGATTTAGCTGCCTGTACTGCTACTTTCTTTTCCTCTTTTACATATACTTTAAGTGCCATAATTAATGTACGGTTTTAACAGTTATATTTTTACTAAATAAAGGCAACCAGCTAGGACTAAACGGTATGACTTTGGCAGTGGATACGATTTTTATACTTTGTATATCGGATACCGTTTTTGCTTGTGCTTCGACTTTGGATACTGGTTTAAAGGTAATAGTGTCTTTTATTTTTTCCCCATCTGCATCTTTAAACTGTAGAGTCGAAGATTTGACTGCGAGATCTA
>CAZPYR010000046.1:3084-10731 GCA_964590815.1 uncultured Gammaproteobacteria bacterium
CATCTCCTTTTTCCGAGATCTCGGCTTTCTCTACTTCATACATGATATCACTTTCCGCAATGATATATGATTCCTTTTTTTCTTTTGAAAAAAGCTCTGCAAGTTTTTTTTGGATATTCTTTTTATCGACGGTGTAATAATTTATTTCTGAAGATGCCTTAATACTGATATTCTTAGCCTCTTCTCCAACTTCACCTGAATATTCTGTATCGGTTACATCTATCGATGTGAGTTCTGGTATCATGTCGTCTTTTGCTTCTACCAGTTTTTCAACCTCAGCTTTCGCCTGCTTCTTGATTTCTTCTTCCACTGTTTTTTTGAGGGAATCAAGATCACTTTTTGAGACGGTAGTCACTTGCTTTTTTGTACCACCAGAAAATGCTGCATCGGCTATGGCGACAAATAATGAATCTGATAGCGAGCCAATTTTAAGCTGAGTCCCCTTACTGATATTATAATCTGGTCCAATATCCTTGGCTGTTGCTGAAGCTTTTTGTTTACCTGATTGTTTGACACCATCAGAGCTGATACCACTCGCCGAAGCCACCTTGACATCAGAATCCAGAGTGAAAATCAAATTACCTGTTTTTAGCTCAGTCCCACGATCTATTGTTTTTTCACTATTGTCAAAATTGTGGACAATGACATCTCCTTGTGCTTTTTCTCCTACATCTCGTTTGCCTGTTGTACTTTTTTCCTCATCATATTCAATTACTTTTGAATGTTTGACCACAGATAATTGATTCGCTTTGGCTGCATCTACCACCGGGATCGTGAGATCAAATTCCTTAGAAAGCTCTTCTGAAGGTAATTTGACTTCAACAGTGACTGTATGCAAAAAATATTCATAGCCCATAAATAAACTGCCTATCACCAACATAATCCCCGCAATAGTCAGACCTAAGGCCATAGATCTAGTATTCCTTTTGGATGGTTGCACGGCAAAATGCTGAGCGATACCAGCAAACCAATGAGGTTTGGCTTCTTCTACAACATCTGCTGTTGCAGAAGGTATTGCTTGGGCAACGGGCGCAACAGTTTGAGGTGCAGCTACAGCAATTTCTTTCTGTGTGACTGAAGCAGCACTCCCTGTACTAAATCCAAAGGGCAAATTGGTTTCGGAGCTAGCACTCGCTTCTGTAGCTACTACAGGAGACTGCGAGACTGCAGCCTCATGATCAGGAGCCAACAGTTCTTCGACAAATGTATTTGCTAAAATTTGATATAAATTTATACCGTCAAGTGTTTCTATGATTGGATGCTGTACAAATAGCTTTTCGTTCCACTTATGTTGAGTCAAGTCTACAGAGGCCTTATTCAAATCTCCTACGCCGTAGAGTATGATTTTTGTTGGAAGAATAATTTTGCCAGGAAGCATCTGTAGCGCGCTTTCCAAATCTGCAGCGACTGAGTCGGTTCTGCTAATTGTCTGGGACGCCGTCATAACGCCACCTTTATAAACAAAAAGTGCCAGTTTATTGGTGCTGAGTTCAAGCAAGATATTATTTATTACCGAATTCTCCTTCATGTTGCCTTCTACAGCTTCATGAAGGTCTATGTACCCCATAGGCTCAAGTTCCAGTTCCTTAGAAATTTTTTTGAGTGTTTCTTTATGAGGTTCACGAATGTCTCGAGTCTGATCATCGAGCAATATTGAATGGAGGAAAAAAATAGTTTTATCAAGAGGCAGTTTGGTTTTAGATTCAAGATCAGATATGAGATTATCGGTATCCTCAAGCATTTTTTCATATCCGGCAGTTACATCATAGCCATTTTGAGACAGGATATTGGCTGTACCGCCATCAAGATCAAAGGCAAAGCCAGTGATTCGACTCTCTGTATAGTAGAATCCGAAATACACATGCTTCTCAGGCTTTTTTTTAAAAAATGGGAGGGAAAAGGCCATATGGTTTCATAATACCATATCTAGGAGGTGTATGTCTTTATGTATATTATTGTATTTTATAACGTTCATAAACCTGCTTTATACCCCGACTTGCAGTCGATAATGCAGACTCATAACTTACGCCATTTTCTGTAGAATTTATTGCATCCTGTATATACTGCAAAATATCATCATTGAGACCATTGTCATAGGTACGGGTCACCAGTGGCAAGGAAACAAATCCATCTTCCTGCGCAGTTTGGATGACCGGGTAGAGATAGGGATTATCTTTGAGCAAATCTGCCATATCTCGTCGCGAATATATAATTCCAAAGGCTCGCTTTTCAGCTTGTGCCTTATATATGGCTGCAAGATTTTCCTTCTGAATCATAAATGACAGTAAATTCCAAGCCTCCACTTGATTCTTACTATTTATATTTACACCTTCTACCCAGTAATTTGAAACTGAAATAGATGTGTTGGTCAACCCTCGGGGAACTGGAGCAACTTTTACTTGCAGTTCAGGATTTTGTGCTTTGATATTTATCACATGCCACGAAGGAGCTATAATCATTGCGGCTTTACCTTCAATAAAAGCAGAGATAGAATTGGGCATTGCCTCCGACCAGTAGTTGTCTTCTGCAAATTTGCGGTATATACCAAGCGACTCGGCGGCTTCAGGTTTATCGAGTTTCGTCAAATCTCCGCCATTGAGTAACAGCAGTACTCCAAAGGCCTCGCCGTAATGTTCTATATTGCTGGCGGTACCGAGCGCAATGCCTGAGGTGACAATATTGTTTTCATTATCACGGACTGTGAGTTTGTTGGCAGCACTAAAAACATCATTGTTGTCACAGACCCAACATGAGGGCGGAATCTCAAGACCTGCTTGCTTAAGTAATGTGTCATTATAAATGAGGACGCTTCCATCTATCATAAATGGCAAACCATAATAATTGCCGTCAATGTTTAAATCTTTTGCATGCACTGGATAGAAAGTACTTTCAAAATCTTTTTTGCTCATGGTAGTATCGGGTATTTTTGTCAGGACCTCTTTTATTTCTGGTACCCAAGTATTATGAAATCTAAAAATGTCCGGACCGTTGCCAGTTTTACTACGTGCTAAGAGTCGCTCACGATATTGATCAGGAGCCATTTTTTCATATTTTATAGTTACATGCTTATTTTTCTTCATGTATGCATCAAATACTGGTTTAAAGATCGCCTCTTCATCCCAGAGACCCCAATATGTGAGGGTCACTGCTTTTTTTGCAGGTGCTATAGGATTGGCAGGTGTTTCGTTTCCTCTAAAGAAAAACCATATTATCAACCCAAAAATAACAACAAAGACACCACCAATAGCAGCAAATAACTTCCATTTATTCTGTTTTTCTTCATATACCGGAACCTCAGCAAAACTATCCGAAATATTTCCTCGGATCTCATCGGGCGACTGGATGTCTGCAGCTACTTCCTCAGGTTGTAGAGGCTGGGGAGTTTCGAATTGATTTTTATCATTATTTTGATTATCATCCATGTACATATGATAGCAAATTTTATTACTCGACATGCTACCTTAGGAATCATTGCTATTATTTTGTTTGTTGTCACAATCTCTCTATACTTTGTAGCGCAGTCGCAAAACCAGGAAGGCAAAATTTATCCGCATACGTATATCGATTCTCTTGATATGGGAGGCAAAACACCTGAAGAGGCAAAAAACGTTTTAAATAAAAAATACGCTTATTTAAATAAAACCGCGGTGCATGTGATCTACAAAGATAATCCTGTCGCATCATTTTCAGCAGATCAAATAAGGCTGGAACGAGATGTGAAAGAAGTGGTTGATCATGCATATATAATCGGTCGGACACCTCATTTCCCATCACGAGTAATACAGCAGATCAATAGTGTCATCGGTGCCCGCAATTTCAACTTTTATTCTTCAATACGCTATGATAAAAAACCTGTGACAGATCTTATCGAAGAATTAAAAGAGACATACGAACATCCGGCAAAGGATGCTCTCTTTACCTTTGAAAATGGGAAAGTGATTTCTTTTAAGGCGCATGAAAATGGGCTTAAGTTAAAAACAGATGAATTTATAGTAGATTTTCATAATGCTGTCAAGTCGGCGACGGCTGATAAAAAAATCATAAATTTAAGAATTGGCGATTCGGTCATCGAACCCGAGGTCACGTTGGCCAAAGCCAATAATCAAGGTATAGAAGAACTTATCGGCGAAGGCAAATCGGATTATAGCCACAGTATCGAAACACGTATTTATAATGTGAAACTTGCAGCTTCTAAATTTCATGGTGTCCTGATACCCAAGGGCGAGGAATTTTCGTTTAATAAATATATTGGTGACATCTCAGCGGCTTCTGGATATCAGCCAGCGTATATCATCAAAAATGGCAGGACAGTACTTGGCGATGGCGGCGGCGTATGTCAGGTTTCAACTACCATTTTTCGAGCCGCACTCAATACTGGTCTCCCCATCTCCGAACGAAATGCTCATGCGTACCGGGTTTCCTATTATGAAAATGATGCCAAACCAGGGTTTGATGCCACAATATTTACGCCCACTGTCGACTTTAAATTTAAAAATGATACCCAGGCTGCAATTCTCATACAGGCTGAAATTGAAGAAGACACAAATATACTACGATTTAAATTTTATGGCAAAAAAGATGATCGCAAGATCGAAATTTCAGATGCAACTGTATGGGATGTGGTACCTCCACCAGAGCCAAAATATGAAGATGATCCGAATTTACCAAATGGAGTCGTAAAGCAAATAGATTATCCAGCCTGGGGTAGCAAAGCTAAATTTTCATATAAAGTCACCTATGGATCGGGACAAATGTTTGAAAAAGAATTCTATTCTAGCTACCGACCTTGGCAAGCAGTTTTTCTGAGAGGAACAAAGACCTGATTTTTATTTCCCCAAAAAATCAAAGATTCCTTTACGACGTAGACGGTACGAAAAATCTTTTAACTTTCTCTCTCCTATTACTTTTGCCGGTACTCCACCCACGATCGAACCTGCTCGCACATCTTTAGTGACGACGGCGCCTGCACCTACGACAGCTCCATCTCCAATGGTTACACCCGGCAATATGATAGCACGAGGGCCAATAAATACATAATCTCCAATTGTTACTGGGGCTTCTATAGCCTTAAATTCTTCGTCGTGTATGTCGTGTTCACTGTTATAGATCATCACCTCGCTGGCAATATCCACATGATTGCCAATGGTGAGTAATGCCCGCCCATCTAATACAATTTTTTCTCCAATGACACAATCTTCCCCAATACTGACGCCAGAAGGCTTGTATATACGTGCACCCATGTTGATGATGGTAGATGAGCCAATTTTCATATCTGCAAGTTGATAAAAGAACATCCGCACAAAGCCGAAGGGAACCCAACCTACAAGAAGAAGTACATAATTTTCTATTTCTAAAATGATATTGTCTACACGTTTTTGAATTTTTGTAGCAATATCTTTTTTACTTAATTGATTTCCTGCCTTATCTGTTATTTTCATTGTAAACCTCTTTATTCTTTAATTCGTAATTCGTACTTCGTACTTCGTACTTCGTACTTCGTAATTAATATAAGTATAGCAAATATGATATGATCAACGGCATATGAAATGCCCTCCGCATTTTGACTATGAAAAAAAGTATTGGCATAAAGATTACGCTGTACTGGGTATTGATGAAGTCGGTAGAGGGTGCTTAGCAGGCCCCATAACCGTAGGGTGTATTGAGTTTTCCCCTTTGATTACTGCTGAGAATCAGCTTAAGCTTGTATCAGCGGGGGTTCGAGATTCCAAACAGCTATCAGCAAAAAAAAGACAAGATCTCATGGGAGTAATAAAGGAATTTTCTACATTTGTTGCAACAGAGTCATCAGATGTAGAGATAATTAATTCAAAAGGTATAGAATACGCACTCAAAATTGCCATTGCCAATATTGTGCTTCGCTACAAAAAAGAGCATCCAGAAAACAAAATATTACTTCTTGTTGACGGCCGAGGTATCGCCAATATACCATATATAAACGACATTGAAAGATTTCACCTAATTGGCGGTGATGGGATATCGGTATCTATAGCTGCAGCATCAATTGTTGCCAAGGTTACTCGAGACCAATATATGGACAACCTTTCAGGTCATGAATTATATGGATGGCAAAGTAATAAAGGATATGGGACCAAAAAGCATTGTGAAGCAATAGCTAAATATGGCCTAACGATACATCATCGATCTCTTTTTGTTCGGAATATCCTTTCAGCGCTGAGCCACAAATAGATATTGTTATAATAGTACCTTCTATGGCTGCCACACGACTTTCCCGCCTCAAACAACGAAAAAGAAATACACGAATAGTATTGTACCTTACAGGTATAGTAATCCTTACGTTGATAACTATCTTTTTTGCAAGGATATGGGGTTTCTACAACAAAATTCATACTGTTGCTAAAAGCACAGACAATACGGCCAAAAAAGTCGAAAAGAATGAATATACTCTACTTCTCTTGGGATATGGCGGCGGTAAACATGAAGGGACGTATCTTACAGACACTATAATGGTTGCAAATATAAATATAAAGGAAAAAGAAGTAATGCTTATTTCTATCCCTCGTGATATCTGGGTGAAAGTCCCAACAAAAAGTAGTAAAGAACCATTTCATGCTAAGATAAACTCGGTCTATCAGATGGGATTATTTCCAAAAGATTATCCAGCATTGGACACCAAATATATTACTGAAGACAACCCCTCCGGACTCATAAAACAAGTAGTTCAGGATGTTACGGGGCTCCCAGTCGATGCATTTGTAGCGGTCGACTTTGAAGGGTTTACTAAAGTGATAGATATTCTCAGTGGAATTGATGTAAATATTGAGCGAGCTTTTACCGATTATGAATACCCTGTAGAAGGCAAGGAAGATGATCCATGTGAAAAAAAAGATCAGGAACTTGAAGATGCTATAAAACAAGCAACTCAAGAACCAGTTTTGGCATTTCCCTGCAGATATGAAACTCTCAAATTTTCCCAGGGAATGACACATATGGATGGTGCAACTGCTCTCAAATATGCACGGTCGCGCCATGCTCTAGAAGACGGCGGCGATTTCAACCGGGCAAAAAGGCAGCAAAATGTCTTAGAGGCTACCAAAGAAAAAGTTCTTTCAATTGGCTTTATTCCCAAAATCCTTCCTCTTCTTGATGAACTCGAAGAACATATAAAAATGGATCTGGAGCTAAGTGTGATGAACAAATTGCTACTTGAGGCTCGTAAAGCAGATGAGTATAAACGAAAAAGTTTTGTTATCGAAGGAAACTACCTCACTGATGGCTACTCAGACTATGGACAATATATAATCATTCCTCAAAAAGGCATCGATCGCTGGGAAGAAATTAGAACGCAAATTACAAATATGCGTCTTGATATATCACCAACCCCAAGTATAAAACCGACTAAAGAAGTCACGCCTACTAAAAAAATATAAATCAGATATAATATTCTCATGATAGTCAGAAACAGAGATCAAAGAGTAGCGGTACTGGTGGATGTACAAAATCTATATTATTCAGGCAAAAATTTGTACAATGCTCGCGTAAACTACAAAAATCTCCTGAGTAAACTTGTCCAAAAAAGACTTTTAGTACGTGCTATAGCCTATGTCATCAAAACTGAAGAATCAAAAGAAAGTGAATTTTTTGAAGCAGTACACAACGCTGGATTTG
>CAZPYR010000047.1:0-10669 GCA_964590815.1 uncultured Gammaproteobacteria bacterium
CCATGGTTTATCGGCTTCGATTGGTCCCATAAACATCTCATACATGCGTACCGTGTCTGCACCATACTCACCGATGACAATGTCAGGATTTATGACATTTCCTTTACTTTTACTCATTTTCCTGTTGTCTGGCCCTAAAATCATACCTTGATGTCGCATATAGGAAAAGGGTTCGTCTACTGAAAGATATCCTTCATCACGCAAAAACTTGGTAAAGAATCGACTATAGAGAAGATGTAGTACTATGTGTTCTGGGCCTATCATGTAAAAATCGGCAGGCATCCATTTCGCAAGATGGTCTTTACGGGCAAATTCGTCTTCATTGCGAGGATCGGTGTAGCGCAAATAATACCAGGATGAATCCACAAAGGTATCCATGGTGTCGAATTCGGGAATCCATCCCGGACCATACAATTTTTCAACCCGTTCTTTGAACTCCTTTGAACCCCGCAATGGACTTTCCCCTGTCGGTTTAAAATCTACATCTGTTGGGATAAGCCACGGCAAATGCTCCTCTTTTACCGGGTGCGCATTGCCTTCAGGATCGTAAACAATTGGGATAGGTGCACCCCAATATCTCTGGCGTGATATAAGCCAATCGCGAAGATTGTAGGTAACAACTCTCTTGCCCCACTCTTTTTCTTCAAGATAATCCATGATTTTTTCTTTAGCGGCTTGTATATCTAGTCCGTTGAGAAAATCCGAGTTCACCATGATACCTTCGTCCTCCTGCACTTGATCTTCAGAAGTAATATCAGAAGTATTGCCTTTCTCAGATACAACACGAATAACCGGAAGATCAAATGTCTGGGCAAACTGAAAGTCTCGAAGATCATGGCCTGGCACACCTACAACTGCCCCTGTGCCAAAACCAGCTAGGACAAAATCAGAAATCCATATGGGAAGTTTTTTTCCATTTAAATTATTTATGGCATATAATCCGGTAAAGACACCCGTTTTTTTCTTTCCTTCCGATTTTCGCTCTTCTTCTGTTTTGGTTTTTGCATATTCTGCATATTTTTTGACTTCTTCTGCATTTTTAGAATCTACTTTTACTGTTCCTGCTATAATTTTCTTCACTAAATCGTGCTCGGGCGCTAAAACGATAAATGTCGCACCAAAATTCGTATCAGGCCGCGTCGTAAAACAGGTCACTTGTTCTTCAGTATTTTCAACTGCATAGGTGATATTAATACCAGATTTCTTTCCAATCCAGTTAAGCTGCTGTTGCTTGGTAGCATGTGGCCAATCGACATCATCTAAGCCGCTGATGAGTTCATCTTTGTAATCTGTGATCTTGAAAAACCACTGTTCCATTTCTTTTTGAATGACTGTGGTGCCGCATCGCTCACAAGCGCCATTTACTACTTGCTCATTGGCAAGTACGGTCTGGCATGAAGAGCACCAGTTTACGGGAGCACTTTTTTTGTATGCTTTTCCCTTGTTGTAAAACTGTAAAAAAAGCCATTGAGTCCATTTGTAGTAGCCAGGATGACAGGTGGCTAGTTCTGTTGCCCAGTCATAGGTGATGCCGAGTCGCTGGATCTGCTTTCTAAAGGTATTTATTGCGTCACGTGTAGTTTTTTCAGGTGGGACACCAGTTTTAATAGCATAATTTTCGGCCGGAAGTCCAAACGCATCCCATCCAACCGGAAAAAATACTTTTTTACCAATTGAACGATAATACCTCGCCAGGATGTCAAGAGCGGTCATAGATTCTACATGACCCACATGCAAACCACTTCCTGAAGGGTATGCAAACGCAAACAATAGATATTTTTTGTTATCTGCAGTGACATCTTCCTGTGCGTAGCTATTTTGAAAAAGCTTATCTTTTTCCCACTGAGCTACCCACTTGTCTTCAAAATCTTGCGGTATATATTTATTCATAAACTCATTAGATTATACGCAACCCCTAGGCCTTTCTCAAGAGAATACCTTGTTACTCATATCGCAAGGCATTGAGGGCAGATATACGCTGAGCTCGATAGGCCGGATATAATCCAGTCAAAACACCTACTACAAACGATGACATTATAATAAATATTGTCAAATTAAAAGGTATGAAGGTAAGTTCTAGGTAGCCAACTCCCTGAGCAATCGCAAAAATGGAGACTATATACGACGTGAGTTTCCCCACAACGATCCCCATGAGGAGTCCGCCGATACCTCCTGCAAATCCCATGATCATAGCCTCGGCAAGAAAAAGCTCACGAATCTCGCCAGAGACCATACCCATTGTTTTCATACCTCCAATTTCCCGCGTTCTTTCCAAAAGTGATACAGTGAGAGTATTAAACATACCAAGTGAAGCCACGGCAAGGGCGATAAAACCAAGTACGCCCAGAATTCCCCGAACATTTGCAAAAAAGCTTTCAATTTGAGATACAGTATCAGCTGTACTTGTGGTTTTGTAACCCATAGTCTCTATCTCTTTGCGGACTTCAGGCATCTGCTTTTCATCTGCAAGTATCACTTTCGCTTGTGAATAGTTGCTGACACCAAGTACTTGCATATCTGAAATTGGTATATAAATAAACTGATTTTCATTGTCTTCCACAACTCCTGCAATTTTGTACTCCACTTCTTCAGTCATGATACGTCCTTTTGTTTCAGGCATAAGACTTTTAATGATAATAAATGACACTTTAAAAGACTGCTTGGTGATGTCTGTACTGGTAAGCCCAAGTATATTCATAAGGCCAGACGATATGATAGCTTCTCCCGACACTTTACCTTTAAAGGGAAGCAGCTTTTCCTGTTTGTCTACTTTCTCTTCCTTTTCTAGATAGACAATCTCAAGTCCTGATTCATTTGTGGCAATTTTACTTCCTGCAAATAGACTATTCAACAAAGCGCTTTCTGAAGATTCAGGAGCCGCGTCGGTCGTGGTGAGCTCGGCGCTACTGGTCGATTCACCTAGTACATTTTTACCAAATTTCATGTTTTGAGTAATCTGAAGATCGGATTCCTGCACACACCCCATGCTCCAGGCAGGTTGCCCATTGGGGCCGATTGTGCGTTCCACTCCCTTTTCCCCTTCTATTTGTTGATAGAGGGGAAATTCCGCTTGAATCCAGCGGCCCAAATATTTACGTTGCACTTTATCAAAACCAGACCTACCAAACGGATGAAATGGAGCATATTCTGCTCCCCATATAGTTTCACCAATGAGCTCTTCTGCATCGCCTCGGACAGTCACACCAATCATTGGAGAATCCATTGTACACCGTTGCCACACAGGCACAAACGAATCGGGTTGAATCTGAAAACGCACATGGTGCGAAAGAACAGGCTTGCCCTCTTGAGCAGAAACTGGCTCTGTATATATACCGGCAACCTGACCTTGGACCTGATTTTTTTCAGTATGTTTTGCAAAAAATTTACCCTTAAGCAATGTCGGGCGTGTAGTTTCAAAATACTCGGGAGGCACTGAATACACCACTATGTCTGTTTTGGCATTACGATAGTTCATTCGACCCACGACCGAAATAAAAGGCACAACTGTATCTACGGTTTTAATTTTCTTTATTTTTTCAAGTACTTGTTTATTGAGCGCATTACGGCTTGCTTCTCCCGAAGTAACGTCGACGATTTTCAACTCATCAAGTGAAGCCACTTGGTTGATTACCAGTTTTTCTATACCATATCCAAGAGATAACAGATACACAATGATACCAACCCCGACGGACATACCAAGTATTGTAATAAGCGAACGACTTTTACGAATTTTTAAATTTTGGTAGGCTACATATATAAGATACTGACGTTTTACTTTAAATGGTCGCAAATCCTCACATTTTTCAAGCAAAAAGTTATACATTGCCCGACCTTTAAAATTCCAAAGAGGTATAAAAAGATCATAAATAAAATGGACACCAGGAATTCGACCTATGAGTCCAATCAGTATATTTATGGCAAAAATGAAAAGAATAAGAAAAAAACTAGAAAAAATCACAACGCCATGAAAAAACTTCACACTCAGTGCAGGTAATTTTCTAAAAAAAGTCACGATTGCTTTAAACAAATCTGGAATTTTAGTTATAAGATGTGAAAATTTCATATTTCTAATTTTTGTTTCATATTTTTAAGAAAATCCGGATCTCGCACATTGGACTCTGAAGCTGCTGTAGCTTCACTGTTCAGACCTCGCTTGCCTCTCACTTGTGCTAGGGTATTTTGCTCATCAAGGTATACATCTTCTACAATTTGTCCGTCGAGCATATGGATAAGATGAGTTCCGTAATGCAGATATTCTAAATCGTGAGTTACCATAATGATTGTTTTGCCCATTTTATTGAGTTTGCAAAAGGTATTGATAAGATCCTGCCCTGACACTGTATCGAGATTACCTGTGGGCTCATCTGCAACGATGAGCACAGGATCAAGAGCAAGGGCACGAGCCAAACTTATTTTTTGTTGCTGCCCAGAAGAAAGCTCCGTGGGTCGATAGTGTACCCAATGATCCATCCCGACCAAAGCCAACGTATCAAGCACCTGTTTCATCATTTCATTACTATTTTTATCAAGTAAATGCAGAGTAAAGGCGATATTGTCGTAGACATTGAGCGATGTGATCCACAGCGGTTGTTGATAAATTATGCCAAAATTATATCGACGATACATAGCTCTCTCATCTTCAGACATTGAATAATAATCTTTATTATCTATCGTTATACTGCCTGAAGTTGGAGGCTCTAAACCAAGCAATGTATGCAGAAATGTCGATTTACCACAACCCGAAGGACCAAAAATGATCACAAATTCACCATGACCAATAGTTGTAGTAATACTTTTCAAAACCTGGACTTCTCCATCCTTAATTTTAAAAGATTTTTTTATTTCCTTTACGTGCATGTATGGCTTTGATTGTGATGACATATAGTTATTTCAAATTCTTTTTAAGAAATCCAAAGGTGACAGATAATTTATCTACTACTAAATTTAAAGCATCTTTGGTGGCATTGGGTGTGATGATGACCACATCTTGGGAAAAAGATTTATTTTTATTTTTATCTGCCCCACCTATACGGAAATGATAAATCTTTGATGGACTCAAGCCTGGGATAGTCACCGAATGATTGTAGGTCAAGATGGGATCTTCCTGTGTACTTGAGGAATAGGTACCAGATGTACCCTCGCCGTAATCTATCTGTGAACTGGCTGGCTCATCGGTATCCCAAGTGATAGTAGCTTGAGCACGTGCTTCGTCACCCACGCCCACGATACTTGTTTCCACCTGTGAATTTGCTATTTCAGGAGGTCTCAAATCTTCAGCGGTCTTAATTTTCCTTTCGTCTGCTTTAGCTTCATTGCCACCGATATCTTTACCTTTCACAAGGAAAATATATTCGGTTTCTTCTTTGAGATCTTTTATAACTGCCTCATGTGCTGCAGTAAGTGCCAAATTTATACTATCTTTTGCGAGCGCAGGTTGCCCAACAGGGTAATAGCTTACTACCGAACTTAGCCTTGTATTTGTCGTCCAAAGTAAACGAAGTGTGGCAGTAGGCATACCTTCAACCTGTTGTACCTTAAGAGCCGTAATTTTGGGCACTGGCAATGTTTCAAATGTATAGTCATCGCCATTGTATAAATTGCCTTCATCATCTTCTGCCACTATACGCATATGATAGGAGGTACCATCGACAAGTGCATTAAGTTGGATCGTGTATGTGGATTCACTTTTAGATGTAGATACCGTTTCTGTCAAACCATACGTAATTGTTTTTCCATACTGAACATTGGCTTTAATAGCGTATTTAACTTTAAATGTAACATAGGCATTGACCAAGCCTATATTATTTATTTTTACTTCAGATACCACGGGTGCTGCCCCTGTTTCAAAGGTTTCTTCATCTGACTCACCTGTATTTCCATCTTCATCGGTCCAAAGTACTTTATAGTAATAAGTGGTACCTGGATCAAGTCCAGACAGATCAATTTCATGATATGTGACCTGCTCAGAAGAGCCGACTTCATCGCCATAGCTACCTGAGGCTTTGCCATACTTGACAAATGAATTGGCAGTTCGACTGGTTGCCCAACTTATTGTCCCTGTTCGAGTTTTGGCAACGACAGTTGGATCTGCACTAAGTGCTGGCGCTACTCGCCACTTGCCATCGGGCATGAATGAAACGGTGTCGGATGGCGCCGAACAATCATTGGTTGAGGTACATGCTTTTACACAATATGCGTACTTCACCTGGGTCAAATCTGTATCCACATATGATTTTCCCGTTGTAGATGAAATATAGGTAAAGCTATCAAAATCTGCAGAACAGGTAGCTCCTGCTGAGGTTGAACGATAGACTTTATATTGTGAGACGCCAGAACCTATACTAGCGGGTGGTTCCCATGAGATTGCCAACTTCCAACTTTTAGTTTCCTTCACTGAAACATCGGCAATATCTATATCAAGAGGGATACCCGGAGCGGATGTGTCCGCATAAAAATCTATCGATGAAAAATTATTATAATCAATATTCCCCGCCTCATCTTTCGTCAAGACATAGAGCGTATTGCGACCTTTTTGCGTGGCATATGAACTTGCAGATAAATATGTCACCGAAAGACCCACTGTATTTACGTTTGAAGATGTAGGCAATGCATTTACCGAATAATAATAACGCAATCCCGACTGAGTACCATAGTACGTTGCGGGCGGTGACCAACTAAACGCAAATTCGTTTACCGTGTTTGAACTGGGTGTGACTGTAAGTTCTTGGGGACCACCAGGCGCAGTAGAGCTGTAATAAAATGAAGCTGTTGCATAGTCTGTTGAATAATTGCCAGCTGTATCTTTTGTTCGCAGATAAAAGGTATTGGTTCCTGTTGTATATGCGGTTATACCGGTAATAGATGTATCTGTAATACAGGTATCTGTGGAACCCACGGCTCCTGTTTTATAACAATATGCGGCTATAGTTGAGCCTGTATCGGTAGCCCCCGACCAGCTAAAATCAAACGAGTTGGTATTACTGTATCCGGGAGGATTAGCCACTATAGTGCTGGGATTTACAGGTAAGGAGCTATCATACTTATAGGTAAATGCGTCCCAGGCAGAAGATGTTACATTTCCTCCCTCATCTTTAGTTTTAATACGCAAATAATAAGTGCTTGCTGTTGTCATTCCCGTACCCAAATATGACGTTTCAGTTGTGTATGTACCAGCCGTTACTGGATCGGCAAGTGCATTAGTACCAAAATAGACATAATAACCGTTTACACCCGATCCGCCGGTGCCATCAGTAGCGCCTCCAACTGAGTCATAATTGGGCCAGTCAAAAAATGGAGCTGAAAAATTGTACCAATTTGCGCTCGTTAATCCTACACCAGCTGAAGCGGTACTAAAGGCAGAAATACTTGTAGGGTTTATTGGACTGGTGATGTCTTGATAATAATTAATCGTATAATCACTAATAATTCCAGTATTTATACCATCTGATGAAGATAAATCAAACTTAGCCTGTATATAGCGAGCTGGCGCAGAAGTAATCTTGTATATATAACTTGTGCCGATATTTTTAAGTTCTGACGCCTCTGACCAACTCGAAAAGGTAGAGCCATCGCTTGAAGTACGAGTCGAGACTGTGAGGCTGTTATTTGGCGCGGAGGTATAACCTACGGTAATATTTGCGTATTTATATACTGATGTCAAATCATGAGACGCAGAAGTAAATGAGCCTGATTCCTGCACCGAACTATTTGACGTCTGAATAATATAACTGTATAAACCATTGGCATACGTATTGGTACCTTGTCCGGGAATAATATACAATCTATCACTGCCATTTGAGGCTCCAGCTCCTCCTATATAAATATTGGCCGGAGGACTCGCAATAGCAGTCCACGTGTTTCCTGATATCGAATATTGATAACAGGATACGGTATTATTTCCAATACAGGCATATATCGTATTACTATCTCCATTGACTAGGAATCCATCAATATTTACATTTGCGCCCGTGGGCAAATCAGCGACTGCTGGGTCGCTCCATGTATTGGAACCCACTGTATAACGATAAAATGAGACCGTACCATTCCCACGTAGGGCATATACATAGCCTCCTTTATACAAGATATCTGATCCATTATTTAATGTGCCAGTTGCAACAGCCATAACACTCCACTTGCTACCTGTTGAACCCTGCGTATCAAAACGATAAAACGTATTGGTATTTCCGCCTCGACTCCAATAAATATAACGGCTTCCATCATATGTCATGGCGGATCCTGTACTTACATCAAATGGTGGTGGATCAGAAGTTTCGGTAGACCACGTATCCGTAGCTATATCATAGACATATAATTGACGAACGTATGCATTGGTTGTCGCATATATTTTATTTGTAGTTGAATCATATACGAGTGCCGCTCCTTGATAAAAGCCTGAAGGTGCATTGGACAAGGATGTTGATTCTCCCGTAGTATAATCATAACGGATAAATATATTATCCAATCCTCCTCGAGTAAGATAAAAATTATTACCATCTCCTTTGATTATATTGGCCCCGTAACTATACCCTCGTGGATCAGATCCTCGAAATTCAGGTCCAAACAAATTCCACATGGGTACTTCCCAGGAATTTTTGGCAATATTGTATCTCCAAAAAGTAGTACTGCCCCCACCACGAAGTACATATATATATCCATTTACAATCCGCATCGAGGCACCAGAAGTAATTGTAGTGGGAGCATCGGCAAGATTCGTCCATGTTTGAGTGCCGATATCAAATTTATACAGAAACGGCATAGACCAGCCAGAAATGTAATAGATCGCATTGGTTGTACTGTCGTACTCTATCTGACCTCCATCATATGGCAACACGGGCAAATCGGGTAGGAAACTCCAACTTCCTGACGCGACTGAGTAAGAACTAAAACCTGTGTATGTATTCCCTTGTATCGCATACATTGTACCGTCTGGATCAAACGCAAGATCACCACCTATATATACAAGATTATTGGCATGTGAAGTTGGTGCGTCAAAGTCAACATTGCTTAAATTTTCCCAGATGTCGGTTTGGGTATCGTATCTCATAAAGGCATCATCACTATTTCCCCTCAATGCATAAATATAGCGAGAGCCATCGTACTTTAATGAACCGCCATAGCCGATAGATAACGGCGCATCGGAAGCGGCTGCATCTGACCACGAGTTAGCTACTATATCATACCTCCAAAATGCAGAAGTGCCATTTCCCCTTGCTCCATACAGATATCCGCTCGGTCCCTCAACCACTCCTCCACCCAACTGTACACCTCCTGGAGCTACTGCAAGTGATGACCAAACGTTTGTGGCTAAATCATATGAATAAAAGCCTGTGCCATTGCCTCCTTGAAATGTATACAGTTTATTTGAAGTTGAGACATAGGCAAAGGCTCCGCCATAATTTATACCACCCGGTGCCGTAGATAACCTTGACTGTGTCCAGAACCCAGATTTACCACTTAACTTTATTTGATCAGATGAGGTGTCAACATTTGAAGCAGTACCAGTCTGAAAATCGGTACTTAGAGTATGGCTACTACTTTGAGGCGGTGAAATACCATTATAGACATAGGTAAAAGCGCTATAGGTAGAACTAGACGCATTGCCTGCAGCATCTTTAGCTTTTATTCTCAAATAATAATTAGTTGCGTCCAGTGGCGTAGTCACAGTATATGAATTACTTGTTTGAAAATTCCCAAGAGTTACTGGGTCTGCGCTATTGTTTGTACCAAAATATACATAATAACCAGCAACACTTGTCTGAGCGTCTGAGGCTCCAGACCAAGCAAAACTGGGATACTGATAACCATAACTTGTTCCCGATACCAGCGATATACCTCCCACTGCATGAGAAGATGCTAGTATGTCCACAGGGTTTGAAGGCGGGGATGTATCACCTTCGTATGATACTGACAAAGAGTTCAGAGTTGGTGTAGATGATTGATCGGTAGAACTTGCCAGAATAGCTTTTATCTGTAGATATCTCTGTGGTGTCGAGACTATATTCCCACTTGAAAGACCTTCCCAGCTTGTCCAAGTGGTAAGATCAGCGCTTGTCCTTGACTGTATAGTAATACTCGCATCAGATGGTGTTGTACTTCCAACTGTTACTGAATTCCAACTAGATACATAGCTTAAATCCATCACATCGCTAAGCCATGTCCCACCTGAGACATAATTTACATTTGAAGGGGTAAAGGTCAAGACACGAGAAATACTATTACCAGCAGTAATATAAAAGACGTTATTTACTGTATCCAGTGCAATGGCTGCTCCATTATAAGTCCCAACATCAGTCACATAATAACCTGCCATATCAGATAGTCTTCGCCAAGTATTGCCCGCAATTGTATATTCCCACAACGCTCGTTTATAATAACCCTCTGTGACATATATTTTGCCATTGTAAAACTGCACGTCCGTACCATAATATGGATTAAATGGCAATGCTCCTACAGCAGCCCACGTATTAGAACCAACCGTGTACTTCAACAAATTAGGTATCGTATTTCCTGTAATGGCATACACATCTGTCCCATCGGAGATAAGACGAGACCCATAAGCGGCTTCATTGTCTGTGGGTAAATCCGCCACTGCAGCATCACTCCAGGTATTTGTAGATATCGTATATCTCCAGAATGCAGTTGTTGTATTACCCCTTGTTGCATAGATATA
>CAZPYR010000048.1:0-7049 GCA_964590815.1 uncultured Gammaproteobacteria bacterium
AAAGATCAAGCATGGCGATATACTCGTTGCGCCACAAACAAACCCGGACTATGTGCCTGCCATGAAAAAAGCAGCGGCAATCGTGACTGAAAAAGGTGGACGTACCTCACATGCAGCAATCGTATCTCGGGAGCTGGGTATCCCTGCCGTTGTAGGTGCTGCGAGCGCAACACATATCTTGAAAGATGATATGGTCATTTCAGTCAATGGTACCACCGGAGACATATATAAAGGCAGTGTCATAGACAAACATAGCGCCAAAGAGCAAAAAGAAAAACAAGAGAAAGAAGATCATAAAAAAATCCATACACGAACCAAAGTCTACGTCAATCTGGCTGAGCCCGAGCGCGCCAAGGAAGTAGCACAACTAGATTGCGATGGTGTTGGTCTCCTAAGAGCTGAGTTTATGATTGCAGAGATCGGTACACATCCGCGGGAGTTTATAAAGCAAGGAAAAGAGAAAATATTTGTCAATAAGCTGGCTCATGGTTTAGAGCGTTTTGCCGAGGCCTTCCATCCTCGTCAGGTAGTCTATAGAGCCACAGATTTTAAATCCAACGAGTATCGTCACTTGCGAGGCGGAGCTTTGTACGAGCCACACGAAGAAAATCCGATGATTGGTTTCCGTGGTGCCTCACGCTATATCGCCGATCCCGAGGTGTTCAAGCTTGAACTTGATGCCATACAGCAACTTTGGGACAAAGGCCTCAACAATATGCATCTCATGATTCCGTTTGTCCGCGTACCTTGGGAATTTCTCAAAATCAGAGACATGGTACGAGATCATGGTCTTTTAAATCATGAGGGCTTTAAATTGTGGATTATGGTAGAAGTCCCCGCGGCAGCTCTGATGCTCAAGGAGTTTATAGATGCCGGCATCGACGGTGTGTCTATCGGGACCAACGATCTGACCATGATGCTTTTAGGAGTCGACCGTGACAGTAGCGAAGTGGCACATATTTATGATGAGCGTCATCCAGCTGTTTTGCAAATTCTAGATTCCATCGTGCAGACATGTAGCGATGCAGGTATCACCTGCTCCATTTGCGGCCAGGCAGCATCTGATTACCCAGAGATTGTGGAGCGGCTGGTGCAGCGCGGCATTACGAGCGTTTCGGTAAATCCAGACGCAGTCCATCGCACCAAGGCTCTTATCCATGAGATAGAAGAAAAGCTTCACGTAAAAAAATAAATCACAAAGCATCAATGTTTGGTGCTCTCTGATCCATCGGCCTCATATGTTCTATGAGGCCGAAAGGAGGATTAAGTCAACTCACAAAAAAATTCAGGACACATTATCTATAGGTAGTGGGAAGGAAAAGATGGTAAATAAAATTTACTTCACCAAAGTTGACCGATGTGTGCTTACAGTTGCCGACCTCTACACATTGGTCTACCCCACCATCAGAACCCACATACAGGTCGACAGTCACCGGCACGGTCATGACGCCGGTAAGACCTGAGAATGGGCATGTGGTCACTCGTTCTGTCGTATTGCAGTCTTGCATTCCCACCGTGACATTTTTCGTGTCTTCGTCCCAAGACACACGAAGTGTGCCGGAGCGCGGTGTCCCATCATTTATGATCTGGATATTGTAGGCTGCGCTACTGCTCCCGAAAGGGGTATTTACCTTCCGGGGCGCCTGTATGCCAATGTCAGTAGGCGCGCTTGGATTGCTCCCTGATTGAGCCTTCACGCTCATTACGCTCACCAGAAGCGAGAAGAGCAGAGGTGCCAGCATTGGAATCACGTACATTTTTTTCATGAGATGCTCCTTTTAGTTGTTTGAATCTTATTGTGAGTTGACGAGACTACGGGCTCCATACTTCCCCGTCGCCTCATTCCTCACAATAAGATGGTCCTGTTGTGGTATTAATCCTCCTTTTATTAACGTGCATGCGTTTGCATACAGTATTTACAGTTAAATAAAATACAAGCTAAAGTATGTATCGAATATGTAAATATATCGTATTATATCACTAAATTCGATTTTTTTATAATACTTGATACTTTGAGGCTTTTCCCATATACTGTTCTCCATGATTGGTAGACTCAAGGGTATATTATCTGAAGTAGAAGGCAATATCGGGCTTATAGAAACCTCAGGCGGAGTCTATTATCAGGTATTTCTCACCTCAAATCTGCTTACTCGCTGCCTACCTCACGATCCAATAGATATCTATACTTTTTTGAATGTCCGCGAAGATGCCCTCACTCTCTTTGGTTTTGAAGACAAGAAAGAATACCGCCTTTTTACGCTCCTCATTGGGGTGCCGGGCGTAGGTCCCAAAACAGCTTTTGGTATTGTGTCTTATGCCAAAGTGAATGACTTTATACATGCTATAAAGACCAATGATCCATCCTACTTTACTAAAATTCCAGGCCTGGGTAAAAAGACAGCTTTAAAAATCATACTTGAGCTTTCGCAAAAATTTGAAAGTGAGTTTTCTTTTGAGCCGACTTTCATGACCGAAGAAGATACCACAATCATCGATGCACTGGTATCTCTTGGTTTTAAAGCAGGCGATGCCAAAGAAATACTCAAAAAAATAGATAGTACAAAAAGTACCGAAGAACAAATCACCGAAGGTATTCGTCTACTGTCAAGAAATTAAATTTGATAGTATGTCATCATGCGCAACTATTCAGATAGCTTTCTCGCGTTGATGATCATTTATAATGAATAAATTATGGATACAAGCACTCAAGATATAAGCAATTTGAGGCCACAGAAGCTGCAAGACTATGTAGGGCAAGCAAATGCAGTCAAAACACTCAAACTATTCCTCAATGCCGTAAAAAATCGTGGCACCGCTGCCGAGCATATCCTTTTTTATGGCCCACCAGGTATCGGCAAGACCACACTTTCCTACATCATCGCCAATGAGCTCGAAGGGAATATCAAAGTCACCTCAGGTGCAGCGATTTCCAAATCAGGCGATCTGGCCGCTATACTCACCAATTTGCAAGACAACGATGTGCTTTTTATCGATGAGATACACCGTATGCCCAAAACAGTCGAAGAAATGCTCTATCCGGTGCTTGAGGAGTATTTTCTCGATATCATCATCGGCAAAGGCCCGTCGGCCCGTACTGTACGGCTTCCAGTCGCCAACATCACCATAGTAGGCGCAACTACAAAACTAGCCATGCTTTCAGCTCCTCTTCGCGATCGATTTGGCCTTTTGCTTCGGCTTGACTACTATACCGATGCCGAGATGGAGCATATCATCGCCAGGTCGGCCAAACTCATGGATATCAAAATTACCAAGGGGGCCCTCGAGGAGATTGCCGTGCGCTCACGCAAAACGCCTCGCATTGCCAATCGTATTCTCAAGAGGGCTCGGGATATACTGGAGGTAGATAAACACGACGTACTCAATGAAAATGTTATTGAAAAACTGTTTAGCCTTTTGGAGATAGATGAAGTTGGTCTTTCAGATATAGATATACAGTATTTGCGGGCTATTGCCGAAAAATTTCAAAATTCTCCAGTCGGCGTAGAGACTCTTGCCTCAGCGCTTTCTGAAGATCGTCGGACGATTGAAGAATTTATTGAGCCCTATTTGCTGCGCATTGGTTTTATCAAAAAAACTCCTCGCGGCCGTATAGTGACACCTAAAGGGTGCAAGCACCTGAATATCAAAGCTGAAAATAATGACATAGAACAGGAAGCTCTTATTTGATATAATGAACTGTCGGTATCTAGTTGTCATTCTCAGTAAGTATTTATTACTGGTTTATGCTCCTGGATACCGATTACTTTTTATATTAATACTATAATTAAGAAAGAAAAAAGAAGAGAGAAGAAATTTCATCTCTTAATTCTTCTTTCTTATCTAGTAGAAATATTAAAGCCGGGGTGGCGGAATGGCAGACGCGCCAGACTTAAAATCTGGTACTGGCAACAGTGTGTGGGTTCGACTCCCACCCTCGGCACCCTTCTCATGCCGCTTTAGCTCAGTGGTAGAGCATTCGCTTTGTAAGCGACAGGTCGTCGGTTCAAATCCGACAAGCGGCTCCATAGTATGTAGTCATCGTCGGTTTCCTGCTATGCAGGATCGTTCGACTTGCTCCAAAAGCTCGTATTCCTCGCTTTTAGGAGAGTCTCACGACAAATCCGACAAGCGGCTCCACTACACCTGTTCCCGTAGCTCAATTGGATAGAGCAACTCCCTTCTAAGGAGTAGGTTGCGTGTTCAAATCACGCCGGGAACGCACTTTCTCCATTTAAAAGATATTCCTTCGCAAAAATTTTGGGCTATTTTATGCAGAATTAAAGTAGAAAAACGAAGTATGAGGGTGAGTATAGCACTCACCCCCATACCTTACAGCACTATTGGCCGGCGACTACCGGCGCGGTACGAATGATAGGCATCGATAGGACCACCTGAACCTTGACGACATTAATCCTCGTCGTTACACTTACCCTTGTATAGGGTGGTAAACCGAAGATTACTGTCACATTAATCCGTTCAGGCGCTATCCCGGGGTTCACCAACACATTGAGGCGCTGAGGATCCATAAATTGTGACTGCAAATAGGTTGCCCCTAAAACTTCCACAGTATATGGCCCCACAGCTGGCGGCGCGTCAAACTTCAGGCTTAGCCGACATGCAGTGTCGGACAGACAGGTGTATTCGGCCTGTTCAAAGGTCGGCGATTTAATCATCTGAAGCATAAAGGGCAGACCTTTTATGGTCGGTCCCTTAGGGAACGTTGCTTCATACTGAAATGAATAATACGTCGGAGGCCCTTCAAACAAGTACACAAAGCGCTGTCGCCCTGAGACTCGAGTCTCAACACCATTGTTGGAGATCTTCCAGTCTGCTGATGCCGACGCTTCAAAGATCACGCTGCACGGGCTCATGCAGGGATCGGTGTGATCCTGGCTTACGGTATACGCTCCCGTTGCCAGCACCGAGGCTGCATTGGTGTTCAACTCCTCTGAAACGGTGATTACGCTGGGCGTTGCAATGCCTTGCGTTGCAGTCAACGGTTGGGTTGTCTCGCCCTGAGCACGAGCTACCGGGGCTCCAAACAACCAAAGCACAACTGCGAAACACAATGGCAAAACAATTGGTAAAAACTTGCGATTCATATACCCTCCTAGGGTGTTGGTAGTAGATTAGCAAACGACATTACATACTGAAGCAATCGTGCTTCCCTTTCCTGTCCGAGTTTTTATAGTCCTTTCATGAATACTCAGACAAGAGACCAATAGAGATATTTTTTTTTGCATTGAAAAATACCTGTATTGATCCCTCCTCTGAGTAATACATCTTTATAATGCTGTAAACGTGCGAGAAAAACTCATTTGCCTGCTGTGGCAAGCATTAGCCACATAGACATTAGGTGTATAGTATATCATACGTATTTGTGATGTATAAATGTCCCGATCCCGTGACAGTTTGCTTTGTTATAATTGACACAACCATCTATGAATCATCAGCACACACATCATACTCAAGTTGTAGTTCTTGCACTTATTCAAAAAGGAGATACGTTCCTTTTCACCCTTCGTCATGATCCAGGTTCAGATTATCACAACAAGTGGCAAATACCAGGAGGTGGTCATGAATTTGGTGAAACTCCTATACAAACGCTTCATCGAGAGGTTCGTGAAGAGCTAGGCGTAGAGGTTGAAATTATTCGACTTTTACCCGATATCCAGACAAAGGTCCGTAATACGTGGCAAGGCATATTTATCACCTATCTTTGCAAACTAAAAGATGAGCAGGCATCGGTTATTTTAAATGATGAAGCCAGTGAGTATAAATGGCTTAGGTATGAAGACCTCAAACATACTGAAACCCTCAATGGATGTGTAGAACTTATCAAAAGCCTCTCCTAATATATCATTTTATCATTGCTTGGAGGTTTCGCATTCATTATACAAGTATTAAATTCTATATTACTTGTCCAGCCACATGCTCCATTTGCCTGTTGCTCACAGGTCGTAAGTGTATAGCAGGCATATTCTTCTTTCCACTCACAGGTAGTCGCTATACCTTCTCCATCAGCTGCATCACTGCAAATTTGGCCACTACATCCGCCAATCACGCAGTTGTCGCGTGGTGGAGTCTTTGAAATCCGAGCCGTTGGGCAGGCTTCAAACTCGCAATATGGCCCACTTCTTCCCACAGATGTCCCGTCGGGGCATATTTTAAGCTCTCTCGTACAACCTCTCATACGAGCAGGTGAAATCTGTATTTTGTGAGCTGCCTTTGTGAATCCTCGGTACATTCCAGAACGAAATCCAATGACGTATCCTATATAGCCTACAGCACAGACTACTAAAGATAAAAAAACGATATTCTGAAAGGAGAAAGTGAATGCGAAAGTACGAACTTTAGTATGGGTACGTTTTTTATCCATACTTTTATAGTAGCATACTGTTTTGCAGAAAAAAATGAGATCTGCTCTCCTGGTATGTATTACCAGGAGAGCAGAATACTCAGATCAACTTACAACACGAAAAACAACTTTACCTTACTGCCAATTACCATTCACACAGGTTAAATTGGCAACTGCCTTCCCTTCACCGTCGATGATGGTAGCTGTGCTACCGTGTGTATACGACGGCGACGAGTAACTTACCGACTTGCCTTTGTAGGTGTTGAACACGGTCAGCACCTTGATAATCTTGCAAGCGGCCATCGCCGGAGTGGCGGTTGGCGGAGGCGGCACGGGCGTAGCAGTCGGCGGTATAGGGGTGGGTTGAGCCGGCACTGCGGCAGGCTGCTGATACCGGATAAAGCCACTCATACCAAGAACTTGCACCCACACGCGATTTCGACATGAAAAACTAAGGTCAAATCGTCCAGTAGTTGTAAGACCGCTTGCCGTTGCCAATGTCCCATCGGGAAATGGAGGATTTTGGCTGCGGGCATTATACAAAATGTTATATCGGCCATTACTGATTGCAGTAAGTGTAGCATCCTGGTCAACTTGAACTTGATATCGTATTTGGCTTGCTGCGGCATATATCTCTTGGGCAGATACAGGATTACATGTGTTTTCTTTCTTCTGTTTTTTCTCCTTTTCT
>CAZPYR010000048.1:7149-10446 GCA_964590815.1 uncultured Gammaproteobacteria bacterium
TTTTCCGCTTCTGTTAGTGGTGTGTCTCCATTGAGTGCTTCAGCTTCTGCTGCCGTAAGAGGTGTAGCTGCTGGCTGGACACCAGTAGACGGCGCAACGGCAGCCACAACAGCGCCAAGACCAATAGCTGCAACTGGACCCACGATCTTAAAGATTTTGTAAGTCAACGTACCTCCTTCTATCACATCTGCCACAAAGGCAACGCTGGCTCCAGCAGGAGATGGCTGCCCTACTGCAACATACAGCAAGACTTCTCCATTCTTACTTTGCCGCTGCCAAGCAAATGGCATTGACTGAGACCAATCATACGTAGGTACAGGCTCCAGTACTGGATTGGGTGTTGCTGTAGGAGCTGCCGCCGGTTTGCACCCGGGGCAATCTTGAGGTGGTGCGCTTACGGGCGTCCCTTGCGGATCTTGCACAGGCGCCGCACTCACTTGTGTGGGTGTCGGGCTCGGCACAGCATTGGGGCAGGGCACATTCAGTACATCACCCGGATGGATGACGTCACTTGAAAGACCACTGGCCGCCAAAATGTCACGATAATTTTTCACACCGTACCGATTAGCGATCCCGATGAGGCTATCGCCTCCCTGCACCGTATAGGAACAGGTAAACCCCGACTGCGCAAGCGCCGCTTGGGGCCACAGGGTCGTGAGCAGCACACTGCTGATCAAAACCATCAAACTAAGGAGATTCATAGATTGTCGTTGCATACAATTTCCTTTCACAAAGCATTAAGACCTGGTTTAAAGTGTCATAGGTGTTCTCCCAGGCCGAGAACCCACAGTACACTACGGGTAGTGTATTCTGGCATCTCGGACTGGAAAGAAACGTTGTAAGATATCTGAGTTGTGAACGTTCGTTTAAATATATACAAATATATCATGTTATATCAAAACACCGCAATTCTACACCAATGTATCGGTTATGTAAAGTACATGACACGAAGATACCATATAATCGAAGAATTTGACTATTTTTCCAAGTCAATAGTAGGTATCATTAAGGGAGCAAATTTTTGATCAGAAGTAGCTATAGAAAAACCTGTAAGACCAGTGACGCTAGCTTTTTCATCAGTATAAAAAGAAGGATTATTCCAAAAATTACGTAGAGGATTTATAGCTACACTATGTCTCTGACCATATTCAGTATTTCCCGGTGGTGAAGGTTTACTCATCGCTATCCAACTATTAGGAATATAAAATTTTATTGTTTGAGTATCTGGGTATTGAGCAAACTCAATTTTTAGACCCTCAAGTACTTGAGGATTCTCAATTTCATATCCTTTATCTTCAATTAATGCCTGTATGAAGCTTGCTGTATTTCCCGCATTCTGTAGCTCTATCACCTTGGTCGGACTCATTTTTATACCCACAAATTCTCCACCGAGCCAATCGCCTATAGGTATCTGAATTTTGTCTATAGGAATTTGAGAGTCGATATTAAAACCTATTGATACTTGCGTTCCTTCCGGAGAAATGAGCTCTATTTGCTGTAGTATTTCATCGGGCAGTGCGAGTACTACTTTATCATAATCGGGCATGTGTGGGTCCTCTTCTATACGGCCTGTTATAGGTGCTGCTACTTCAGTATCTTCCAACGGCAGTTGTTCCGTTGCAACGACCCGAGCTCTTCCAGTAGACCCTTCAGAGGCATTCACATGTATGACTTTGGGTGTCGGTTCAGGAGTGCCTGGTATTACTATTGGAGTTGGCTGTATATCAGGTTTTTCAGCAGGTTGCCCTCCGCCACAGGCTGTCATAAAAGCCATTGTGCCGCCCAAGGCAGCAGGAAGTATTTTTTTTCGCCAGCCCAGAGGTATCTTCGCAATCATATTATCAACTACCGTACGTTGGCGGATTAATATCTTCTCTAGTTTGCTGGGATCAGGTTGTGGTATTTCGGAATTCGGTTCCATATGATTTCAGTTTTTCACTAAAATGCGGAATTGTGTTATTAAAAAAGGCATAGAGTGCAGCCCCGTCTTTTATCTCAATATTTTCTAGCTTCTGTTTTGCTTCTACTGGTAAATCTTCATAGGCATGAGCTATTATAAAATCCGTAAGAAGCTTGTCTAGCGCTGCGAGTTCTTCAGTCTTACCCGCAAGAGAGAGACTGGTTGCATATTCCTGCATGCCAAATAGAGTATATAGTTGAAGTTGCGGCTTTTGAAACATATGTGTGTTCATCCAAGATTATCTTAAAATTATTATACAACAATGATTTATTTGTTCAATCTCTCAATACGATTATTTTCAACAAATCCTTTTATATCAAAGCCGCCTTCTAAATCTACGCCAAATTCTACTCTTGATGCATCGGTCAGTGTCCTCGTCATTCTCGGTCTAAAAACCTGAAGATTTTTGCCGCATTTATACCTAGAATCAGAAGTAGATAAATCTACTTGAGCGCAGGGTACGAGATCCATCATTGCTTTTTCTATGACTCCCTCAACTAGAATAGGCATATCTTCTTTATACGCTTGGAAATTTAAAATTTTTTCTACACCCGATGATGGCAGCCTTGTCATTAAATGATCTGCCCCGCCACGGAAAGGGGTTACCAACATCCATTCCTCTTTAATCCTTTTTAATATACCTGTGGTACGCAATCTTGTTTCAGGTGCAATATCAAAATTATATACAGTATTTGGCCCAACAGAAAGATAATCATCATTCTTTAGGGCATCAGGACTTGCAAAGCAGTATCGAGGAATATTATATGGGTCATTATCTGCTAGTAAATTAAAATCTGTAGCAAGCATCCTGTATCTATGATCATCAAGGGGTTTCAACTGTTGAGGCAACATACAAGAAAGGGAGAAATCACCGACAAAAACTGAATCACGCTCCCCGATACTTGTTTTTTTTGGTTGATGCTTTACTCTAGCTACATCCCCAGACCCGACTAGAATAAGTGGAGCTACCTCATACAAATCATTTGCACTATCATTTATATAATAAAATTGTCTCTCTCCCATTGTCTCAGCACCAACACTCCCCATGCCATACGGTAGTGCGGTAGCGACGTTCTTGTCTATTTGAAAAAATTGACACTCCCTGGGGGATATCCAATCTGCAATGTGAGGTTGATCTGGCCAGTATTCATTTTTAGATTGCAAATCTAAGGGTGAGTATGCACGAAAACGAGGTCCAACTAATGTATTGTACAAACGAGTGATTCAGTAGTAGGCACATTACCTTTTGCCTCTATACTATTTTGTGCGTCAGGAGTTGCTGGCAACAAACTGAGGGCAGCAGCTTTCAACAAAACTCTTCTACTTAATTCTGTACT
>CAZPYR010000049.1:0-5329 GCA_964590815.1 uncultured Gammaproteobacteria bacterium
TTCCCCATCATGAGGATGCGGTTACCATGGCAAATCTTGCTCTCAATAAAGCAAAAAGAAACGAAATTAAGACGCTTGCCACAAATATTGCCGATTCACAAACTAAAGAGATTGATCAAATGAAAGAGTGGTACAAAAATTGGTATGGTAAGGATGTACCGCAAGATGAACAGGTCATGGGAGGACACATGATGGAACAATCAAACAGTATGCATATGGGCATGATGGGTGATGAGACAGATATGGCACGTTTAGAAACAACATCTAACTTTGATAAAGCATTTATTGAAGACATGATCCCACATCATCAAATGGCTATCATGATGGCAACGATGTTAAAAAATGGTACGAATCGGCCAGAAATGAAGAAGCTTGCCGATGACATCATCGAAGCTCAATCAGCTGAAATTGAACAAATGAGAACGTGGTATGGTCAATGGTACAAATAATATGGAAAATAAATTATTTCAAAATACTTTATATTGGATTTGTTGGATTATTCTTGGAGTACTATTAGTATTAATCATTTTAAAATTAATTAAACTAATATGAATAATAAAGACAACCTTACAAAAGCAAAGTATATTGAGTGGCAGGCTTCGCTTTTTGGAGCGTGTTTTATTGCTTTTGGCCTCGGTGCTATTATGACTACTTATGTTCAGAAATATACTTTATGGATCATTCTGCTGGGAGTAATTATGCATGCCTGGGGGATGTATAAAACTCATCAACGAAACAAATAAATATCTCTTGACAACTATCTATATTTAGATATATACTATCGATATATAGATAGTTTATGAAAAGATATGTATACGATTGTACAAGAGAAATTAATAAGTGAATCTAGTATTATTCCTTCGTTAGAGACTATCCTAAAAGAGGCAACTCCTGCTCTTCAAAAACAGAGCAATGAAATTCCTAAGACCGTTAAAGATTCACTTGATACTTTATTCCCTGAACAACGATATGAAGAAAAGAATCTTCAAAAAGCTAAGGACATCTTGGGCGTAGTAGCTAATGAATTGACTGCTGACCAGCTAAAAGGAGTCATTACCGAAATTCAGTATTTAGTTGATAGTTGGCTAGATGATTACGAAAGAAATGTATTCGATGGTTTAACATTAAAAGAATTGCTCCACGAGAAAGGAACAATATGAATAAAACAAATTTTATACACGAAGATGGAAAAAAGGCAGTAATCTATCTACGCGTTTCTACTGAAGAACAAGTCGATAATTTTTCACTTGATACTCAAGAAGAACTTTGTAGAAAAGAGGCAACAAAACGAGGATATCAAATAGTAGAAGTTTTTCGAGAAGAAGGCAGATCTGCCAAAAGCATTTTAGGACGACCGGTTCTTATAAATCTACTAGAATACTGTCGAAAACATAAAAAAAATCTTGAGGCAGTATTTGCATACCGACTAGATCGAATATCGCGCCAAACCGCAGATTATCTGGCAATAAGAAAAAAATTAGGCGAACACGGAATTACTATCATTTCTGCAACTGAGCCTACCGGCGATTCACCCACAGAAAAACTTGTAGAAACAATTCTGGCTGGATTTGCACAACTTGATAACGATATACGTAGCGAAAGAGCAAGAAATGGTTTAAAGGCAAGATTTTTATCTGGTCTTATATGTGGAAAGGCTCCATTAGGATACCTTCTTAAAGGTGGATATGCTGTAAAGGATCCAGAAACTTGGGATACTATGCAAAAAGCATGGGACTTAATAACAACTGGAACAAAAAGTCTGAGTGAAATGGCTTCTATCATGAATGAATGGGGACTTAGGGAAATACATGGTCAAAAAAAATATAATCTGCGTACACAAACAGTGCAAAGGATTTTTAGACATAAATTTTATATGGGAATACTGACGTCAACTAAATATCCTCAAGAAGTAAAAGGGCAACATGTTCCAATGATTTCAGAACAACAGTATTATAAAGTTCAGGCAATTCTTGATGGCAGAAGCGTAATAAAATACGCTTTTGCAAAACGTACACGAGAATCTATTGTAAATGACTTCCCATTACGTAGAATTGTGAAATGCGCCAAGTGTAATATTGGCTTAACTGCAGGATGGACAAAAGGCAGGAATGCTAGATATCCTTATTACCGATGCGGAGGCACATGCACGGTATCTATAAAAAAAGACATTCTAGAAAACGCTCTTTCTAGACTATTAAAGGAAATCACTCCTAAAAAAGAATGTACCGATCTTTTTATTGCATGGCTTTATAAAACTTATCATCAACGATATTCTCGATTACAAAAGGTTAAAAATGAAGCAGATGAGGATATGCGCAAATTACAAGAGCTTCGCAGACAACTTGTAGAGAAAAATCTAAATGGAGTTTATTCGGATGAAATTTTTAGAGAACAAAACGCAATGATCGAAGACAAGATGACAAAAGCACAGATTGCCAAAGAAGATTCAACAATTGAGAAATATAATATTGATAAAGTTACTACCTTTATAAAGACATTACTAGCAGATCTTGGAGAAGCCTACAAAAGATCTGATATAAACCAGATCAAAGTATTACTTGGTTCAATCTTCCCCTCTGGAGTTGCTTGGAACTATAACGGCACATTGAACCACTCGATTAGTCCGTTATATCAAGCCATAAGTACCGCCGATAACGGTCATTTTGCATTAGGAGCGGTGGAAGGGACTCGAACCCTCGACCTTCTCCTTGGCAAGGAGACATTCTACCAACTGAACTACCACCGCAAACAGTGCCGAGAGTCAGAGTCGAACTGACATCTGAGGTTTTTCAGACCCCCGCCGTGACCACCTTGGCTATCTCGGCTATCTCATAAACTCAATATGTTAGTTATTATAACATCTTAGGAGTATTTTTAAATGAGAATTGATACAATTAGTTTTGGCTCTCTGAAAATATATATGAAAAAGCATACTTTCTCACTAAGGAATTATTTTAAAAATAGACGTAGACGTGATATTGTATTGTGGATACTTGCGGTCTTTGTAATATATATTCTTATTCTCATCTATCTCACCAATCCATTTGTACAAGCCACCATAGTCCGCAGTCCGTATACCACGACCTACTCCCACGACACCATCACCCTTGATAAACAGTTTGATCTCAAAGTAAAAAAAGGGCCATTTATACATGCATTTGGCTTTATCAAAAGTGGTGTCCATATCCTTGCCAATGTCTATTTCGGTAGCCGCAAATCGATACATAGCGATTCGGCAAGCATCATTGAAGAGATATATGAGGCGAGATTCAACCCACGCTTTCCCTATCTCATTTCGGGAGATCATTTTAGCGTTTTGTACCCTCGAAGTCTGGGCGTATTTTACCTCTCCGCACTAGATCCGCGTATTCCAACAAGCGATATACAATGGATTGCTCGTGAAAAAATCATCCTCCAAACTACAGCCTATGTCCTTGATGTCTTCCATCAAAATGGTGAGCCATGTACAACTATCGTACCTGTAGGGCCACGATCTGTTACTTGCATAAATGTATATTCCTATCCATCTGATGCAGTATACAGTCTTCTCTATGGCCTCAGGTCACTTCAAACCATAGAAGATATTATGATGGTATATCCTTCAGATCAAATTCCACAAAGGACATTGCATACTGCCGAAGCATCTCGAATACTAGTCAAGACACATAAAAAGGAGCTTCAAGATCTTGTTACTCAGTACCGAAATACTGTATTTAGTCCACAAACAGGTCTGATCCGCAAAGATATACACCTCTCAGGAGCCAAAGATATTATTCGCCGCGAAAGTGCCTTTTATGACAATGTTATCTACTGGAAAACTCTCAAACTTGCCAATGATCTAGATATTATAGATGTCCCGCAAAGCGAACTGGATGGGCTGAAAAAGAAGATACTCGAGACATACTGGTATGAAAAAGGAGGATATTTCCTTGAAGATCTCTCAACAGATAGTATCGAAGAAAAGTATTATTCTTCAGATTGGCTCGTTGTCTTGTTTACCGGATTTCTTGATCCCGCAAATCCCACAGAGCAAGCATATTTTGAAAAAAGTATTACCTATATCCGAAAACACAAACTAGATGAGCCATTTGGGCTCAAGTATCAACAAGACAATCGAGCGGCTCGCGCTTTCTGGCCTGTCCGCTTTTTCCTACGGTCCTATGGTGGCACTGCAATCTGGAGTTTTTGGGGTACAGAGTATACAAAACTACTTATTCTCATGTATCGCGATACTGGACAAAATAGCTATTTAGAAGTAGCTCGCCAGCAGCTAAATTCATATGAAGACAATATCGTACGTTATAAAGGCTTTCCAGAGGTATACAATCAAAACGGCAAATTTTTAAGTAATCTCTTCTACAAAAGTGTAAGGCAGACAGGCTGGGTCATCAACTACGACCAGGCACTTCATCTCTATAAATCAGTCTCACGTTAATGTGTGCGCCCACTTGGGATCGAACCAAGGACCCCTACTTTATAAGAGTAGTGCTCTACCACTGAGCTATAGGCGCGTGGCACAGGATATCGGAAATTATAATACAAAAGACAGCAGTAAGAAAGGGTAAAACTATTGAGGTAAATAAAAAGAATGATAAAAGATCCTTACAGGCTCTGACCCTGTAGACACACCTAATACATCTTTTTGCTTTTCTTCTTTTTCTGCCAACGAAGATAAACTATCCTTTGCTGCTATGGAAAGGAATCCATGTATAGCTATGATTGAAAGAAAAAGTATGATTAAACTAGTTACATTTCTAGTGGGGGCCATAGGTCTGTTTAACTTATTTTTATTATAATCCCCGTTTTGACACTTCTTTCTCACTTAGTCATATCCATTATGTATTTATTTAAAATACTTATATAGTAAAATACAAGTTTTTTTAAGAAATAGTATAATAGCACCATGATTCACCTGAGATATGGAGAAATTCGCAAAATCATTGTAAAAATAATTATCTTCTTTACCTTTATATTTTTCTTACAAGCTCTAATCAATTTTTACCTCATACAGTATTTCGCATCCAATAGGATAAAGGAAGATTTGGCTTGGATGAGTAATCGAATTAGTAATGATTTGCGATATATAGATAATAAATGGGATACCTCGGTATATTCCGCAGATCCACTTACTCCCCACCCCGACGGTACAGGTGGATTTCCGAATCCAATTTACATAATCACAAAAACCGGGTATGTTATCGAACGTAATTTGCCCATTCGTAGTTATCTTGATACAGCATCACTTACCGATCTTCTTACTTACCAGAAGCCTCAAACTATCACTGGCGAGACGTATGAGAAACGTCGTATTATAGCTAAACCTATCATG
>CAZPYR010000049.1:5339-8427 GCA_964590815.1 uncultured Gammaproteobacteria bacterium
ATTGGGATTTCTGTTGTTGTACATACAGACGAAAATACAGCTCAAATAGATAGTATGTTAAATAAGAATATTGAGCGAATATTATCTAAAATACGTACTTCTAGTACAGGAATCGATATGAGTTTTCTTGAAGTGCAAGCTCTGGATTATAATATTTCATTTGAAATAATCAGCATCTATAACGAAGTGCTGCTTTCGAATGGTCGCATCCCCTCTACCATCGATCGTAGCTACTTCCAAAATGAAATATCTATGCCTGAATATCAAACAATTAGGGATACATCTACCCACGAACAATTTTTGATTCATCGTAAAACTATATATGATAAAAATAATTCGCCTATTTTGCTAATAGTAAATGCCAAATCCTTTTCAGATACTAAGGAAGTTCTTATTTCCTATATTATTACCACGTCTATTACCTATATAGTCATTTTACTCCCTCTCACACTTCTAACCTTTTACTTGCTGCGTCGTGAAGTCAGTGAAATTTTCACAAAAAAACCTCTAGATTATATACGCAGTATACAATTTGATACTCAATCATCTACCATTACAGTTGATGGCGCCCCAATATCTTTACCTGAAGATTCGCAGCAAGCGCATTTTGCTACTATTTTATTTTCCGACACCTCAAAAAAATGGTCGGAACAATATTTAATGGATACTTTTAGATTAGACAATGCAAGAAGTATTTATGATACTGCACTCATCATAAATAAAAAAACACGAATCAAACTTATATCTTATGATAATCATGAATACTCCATAAACCACAAGTACATTTCCTGTGTTGAAATAATATAAGTAAGTGCATCTATGGAAATGTCGTGAACACTTTCCACGAACCGAATAGTATGAAGTTTTGGATTAATGTAAGGGTGGACCTGGGGGGAATTGAACCCCCTCCTCCGCAATGCGAATGCGGCGTTGTACCGTCTAACTCCAGGCCCATGTATCAGCTAATTATGGTGCACCCGAGAGGATTTGAACCTCCGACCTTCGGGTTCGGAACCCGATGCTCTATCCAACTAAGCTACGGGTGCTACATTTCCTCTCACTACACCCTACCCATACCCAACAATATTAACAGTATTATACCAGCAATCACCCTATACCAGCCAAACATCACAAGTGAATTGCTTTGTATATAAGATATAAGCCAGCGTATCACTATAAAGGCCGAGACAGTCGCGGTTACAAATCCCACGACCAATATATCCATATGATCGGCGTTTGCTATCACAACATCTTTCATTTTTAGAAGATCTAGCCCTGATGCCGCAAGTATGGTGGGTATTGCCAACATAAAAGAGTATTTAGCAGCGTGTTCCCGTCGAAATCCCAGATACATCATCCCGACTATCACCGACCCTGCACGCGACACACCCGGCATTACGGCCAAAGATTGGTAAAGGCCCACCAATATCGCCTCTTTATAACTCATGGTATCAATTTCTCTTTTTATGCTCAGTTTGCCCTTTTTGATCATATACTCAATCAACAAAAATACAAATCCCACACCTACAAAAATGACCAGCATCGTTATAGTACTTTCAAAAAAAACACCTTTTATCACCTTATAAAGTAAAAATCCCACAACCGCTGTAGGAATAAACGAAACAATCAACTTTTTAAACAGCGAAAAATTATTCAGTACCTCCTGCCAATACAAAAATATAACAGCAAGTATGGCTCCACCTTGTATAAACACTTCAAACAGTTTCACAAAATCAGACTGCGGTATAGAAAGCAGATTACTTGTCCAGATAAGATGAAACGTTGAAGACACCGGCAGAAATTCAGTAATACCTTCAACAATACCCAATATAATGCTTTGAAATAGAGTCATAAATATATGTCATCCCGAACTTGTTTCGGGATCCCTTAAAAATTTACTAAAATTTGATATAACAATGCAATAAAGTATAATATAAGCAATGAAAAAAGTCGCCATAGTCCACGATCAGCTCCAAGAATTTGGTGGAGCAGAACGCGTACTTATAGCTCTCAAAGAGATATATCCTCAAGCCGACGTGTATACCTCTTTCTACAATCCAGAGACTCTTGGTATCCATGCCAAACATTTTAAAGACTGGAATATTATAACTTCGTGGGGTGATAAAGTCCCATTTTTTAAAAAGTTGTATTCTCCTCTTCGTTTTCTCACACCATATCTGTGGGAAGCATTTAACTTCAATGGGTATGATCTTGTAATTTCCTCCTCAGGTTCATATATGTGCAAGGGTGTTATTACTCGTCCCGAAACTCTCCATGTGTGTTACATCCATCACCCGCCACGATACCTTTACTATTATCAGACAGCCGTAGAATGGCAAAAATACTGGCCAGTCAAAGTCTATGGTCATTTCATCAATCATGGACTTCGTATGTGGGATTACCTTTCCTCGCAACGAGTAGACTATTTTATTGCAAATGCCGAAGAGACAAGAAAACGTGTTGAAAAATGCTATCGTCGTGACTCTAAAGTTATTTATCCTCCCGTCACAATTCCAACTCAACCTACAAGCGACAAGCGACAAGCGACCAGCTACTACATCACAACCTCACGCCTTGCCCGGGCAAAACATGTAGATATACTTATCCGCGCTGCAAATAAGGCTAAATTTAATTTAAAAGTGATTGGAAGCGGTCGTGACGCCCATTACCTCAAAAGCATTGCCGGTCCCACCGTAGAATTTCTTTCAGGTCTATCAGATGAAGAATTTGCAGAAATATATACAGCAGCGAAAGCTTTTCTTTTTGCCTCAGTAGATGAGGAGTTTGGAATAGCGCCTATTGAAGCCATGGGATATGGAGTACCTGTTATTGCCTATGCATCTGGTGGACTCACTGAAACAATTGAAGAAGGGAAAAATGGATATCTTTATGATGAGCTTCACGAGAATACATTACTTGAAAAAATCGAAAAACTTGATAAACTATCTTCGTCTGACTATGAATCCATGAGAGAACATGCACGAAAAAGTGCAGAAAAATACACACTCTCACAATTCAAAAAACAGATCACAGATTTTATCAATTCAAAGATATAACGTCTTAGATTCTATGATCAAACAGCTCTCTT
>CAZPYR010000049.1:8437-10390 GCA_964590815.1 uncultured Gammaproteobacteria bacterium
TCTTCATTTCTGGTCCTTTATACCAGCGACCTGCAAAAAACCATTAACTTCTATGAAAAATTCGGCATCGAAATCAAAGACCAGGACGAACGCAAATGTGTTTTTCAGTTAGGAAAATTGGAAATCCACGTCAATACTTCTGAAGATATTCCTGAATATAAATATGTGACACAAGGGAAACATGGTGCTGGGGTTTTATTTTATATAGAGGTAGACAACTTAGATGAGGCGTATACTATAGTCAAATGCATTGGGGGTATCATAAAAGCCGAAATCGAAGAACGCCCCTGGGGCACCAAAGAATTCCTCTTCCAAGATCCCAACGGCTACAACATTATCTTCTACGAGGAGCTATAAAAACCTAAATAAAACTATATGTTAGGATATGCTTAGCGAGAATGCATTTCGTACGAAATAGCTTGAAAGCCCGACCCAGAAGGCTTATAAAGAATATTTAGATTGTATCGGAGGGCTTTCATGCAGTGAGCAGAAAGAGATTAACTATATGATAAAATAGATTTTAGTGCGAACGATATTTCGACGAAAAGCATCGAGCAGAGCTATAAAGTAACTGCATTGAGAAATGTATAATATAAATGATATGCCCGAACTCCCCGAAGTCGAAACAATCCGCCTCTACCTTCAAAAACACCTCATTGGCAAAACAATCATTGATATCGAAATCCGCGAACCCAAACAATTCCATGGAGATCCAAAAAAATCTCTCACAAAATCAATCGAACTCATTGGCCGAACAGGAAAAATACTCCACATCAAACTTCATGATAATAAACAGCCACTTTATCTGAGCTTTCATCTAAAACTATCAGGACAAATCCTCTTTTCCCAAAATAAAGACAATCATGAATTCAAAAATATTATTCCTCGTGCCAATACTAAGCGCATGCCTGCCGCTACAACACGTATAATTTTCTATTTTAACGACAACTCTGCACTCTACTTCAATGACATGCGCAAATTTGGCTGGGTCAAACTATCAGAGCGACCCGAAGAGCCACTTGCTGCAGATATCCTTTCGCCAGTATTTACTTACGAATATTTTGTAAACGCTCTACAAGGAGTCAAAAGACCCATAAAAGTAGTACTCCTAGATCAGGAAAAAATGGCCGGCATCGGTAATATTTATGCGAATGATTCTCTATGGGAAGCGCAGATTCATCCGGCTCGCAAAGCAAATACATTGACGAACCAAGAGAAACAGATACTTTATGATGCAATTTTAAAAATCATCAAAGAAGGTATACAATATCGAGGTTCATCAGCTCAGGACGAACTATATGTTATCCCCGATAGTGAAAAAGGAGAATATCAACATCATTTTAAAACATACCACCAACACGGCACACCCTGCAAACGCTGTGGCGATATAATCCAACGCATAGTCGTGGGCGGCCGAGGCACTTTCTTTTGTCCTTCTTGCCAAAGGTTATGAAAATTAAAATAGAGGCTTTACGATATCGGAAGACTATCTATGAATTAAAAATGCGGACTAGGTGTCAGGAGACGGGGATCCCCATACAACAATCGAACTTTGTCTCGATTTTTATGGGGTGTCGACTGACAGAATCTAGTCCGAATAATAGATCCTTGTTTAATTTCATTCTAGATGACAAGAATTCTTAATCTAATCGCTATTCATAGCGTATAGCTTCAATAGGCGACAAATCCGCAGCCTTCTTCGCCGGAAAAACTCCAAAAATGATACCAATACCTGAAGATACTCCAAGCGCAAGTATTACTGAATTCATATCTATATACGCTGGAAAATATTGTTGAATCGCAAGCACAATAAGATAGGAAAGCAACAGTCCACTACTACCTCCAAGCAGTGAAAGAATCACCGATTCCACCAAAAATTGGTAAAGGATATCACTTTTTCGGGCACCCAAAGCACGCCTTATGCCAATCTCCTTTATACGTTCAGTCACCGAG
>CAZPYR010000050.1:0-9823 GCA_964590815.1 uncultured Gammaproteobacteria bacterium
CCGATTCAATACGAGATATATTGAGAAGAGCGTTTACAAGCTTAATCATGCGTTCTGTCGAGTCATATATGTTTTGTGTAAATTCCGCCTGACCAGTATTTAAATCCCCTACATCGCCATTCAGTAGCATTTCTGCAAACCATCGTATAGCAGAAAGCGGGGTACGAAGCTGATGTGATGCAAGTGATATAAATTCCGTCTTCATTTTGTCTATCTGCTTTTCACGTGTGACATCGCGTACTATCTGTACCACGCCCATGAGCTTACCATGCAGCATAATAGGCGATCCCACTGTCGAGACGGTAAGATCGGTATTATCCTGGAGAATATATTTCATATCTTGTACTTGCTTTTTTTGTGTTTCTATTACTTTAGATATCAGTCTTTCAGAATCTGGAATAGGTTTATCGGTGAGGGTTTTAGCTTTGATGATAGTCGTATATTTATTTTTATAGACATTGTTTTCCTGTATACCAAGCATCTGCTCTGCTACCGAATTCACCCGCATTATATTCCCGGCCTCATCCGTGACTATGACAGCATCGCCAATACTTTCGAGTATCGACTGTACCTTGCTGATTTCAGATTTATAGTTTGTAAGCTGTACTTCTAGTTCTTTCTCCGTTTTTTTGAGTTGAGTTATATCCTCTTCTGATCCTATATATCCGATGAGGTTCTTATTATCATCAAAAATAGGTGATATGTGCACTATCGCTTCATATTCTTCACCGTTTTTTCTTCTATTTTTTATCTCACCGTCAAAGGGTTTTTGTTTATTTTTAATAGTGTCCCAAAGAGTGTCATAAAATCCTCGTGGCATCATACGACCCCATAGCCGAGGTGTATTATTCTTCATTTCTTCAAACGAGTAGCCGGTCATGGCCTCTGCTGCCTTATTGGCAAAAATGATCTGCCCGTCTACATCTGTTATCACGAGGTGGTTTGTAGAGTGTTCAAATGCTTTAAAAAAGACCGTCGGATTATATTTTACTGAGTCCTGCAAAGTAGGCTGTGACATAATTAATTTATTGGGGAAGCATCAAGAATCTCATGTATTTTTCCTGTTAATTCTTCCAGAGGAGTATTTGCTTTAATCAAATAATAAGAAGGTTGATCTGTTACTATTTTATCCAGGATGCTATCACTGGGTTCTAAATTGGATAGCAATATTACCGGTACTGTTTTACCCCAACTATTTTCACGAAGTTCATCTAGCATTTGGGTACCGCTCATTTCTGGCATTACGATATCTAAAATGATGAGTGAAGGTGTATGCATTATTGCTGAATATATGCCTTCTTTACCATCGTAGGCATTGATCACATCATAGCCCTCAGCGGTGAGTTTGATGGATAATGCTTTATTTAAAACTCTGTCATCTTCTACCACCAAAATCTTTTTATTCATGTTTTTACTATAGCAAAAACTTCTCCGTTTTTCTTACTTATCTCTTACTTTTTTCCTCAAAATTATGCCTCGGATATGTATATGCTCTCCCTTTTTCATGTAAGCTCGATGATAACCGTATACTGCCGCGCGCTTCAAACATCCCATTCCTTTCATTCAAGTTATCTTTTCCATTCATCACGGCAGTCCCCTTTGCATTTTTATATGTACCAGTGCCACCTGTTATTTCCACAGTTCCATCATATATATGTATTCCGAGTTCATTAGATACAGATTCATCACAAGTAGTTCCCTTGACAGTAAAAAAAAGTGAGTTTACATCACAAGCTTTTTTTAATGTATCCATATACAAAGTGCCATCAGCAGTCACTGCAGCGCAATAGCCGCTTTTGCCATTGGCATACGAGTGCCCCCAATCTATGGTGGCGTTTGCAGTGTAGGTAGCTTTTTCGCCTGTTGAAACCATGGCTTTACCACTAAAAGATACCTTGCAACCTTCAGGCAAAAACCCGCAATGGATATCATTTAACACAATATTTTCTGAAGTTCCACTGATACTAAAAGGCTTGGTGAGGACAGTATTTGTTTTCTCGTGATGCCTCGATATGCCGGCATGTATATCCGAAGGGAGTACTACGGGCATGCTTATCAAAAAAAGGCTACACAGAGACCCAATTATTTTGCCTCGTATTTTATGAAAGTAATTCATGAATTTTGATTGATAATTCTTTTAAACTAATATTTGACTTTATATAGTACTCGCTCACGTTTAATTTTTTTGCTATACCGATGTCTTCACTTTGACCTAAATTAGATAAAATGATGATAGGTACTTTACTATGCTCTCGTATACGTATTTCTTCGAGTATTTCTAGTCCATTTTTATATGGCATCACAATATCAAGTAAAACAAGATCTGGTTTTTCGGATTTAAACTTTTTGAGTGTCTCCTCCCCATCTCGTGCCTGCACACAATCATACCCGAGTGAGCTTACCTTACGAAAAAGAGTGAGAGCCAATGATTTTTCATCCTCCGCTATTAATATTTTTTTCATTTCTCTTCTAATCTTAAGAGTATGTAAGAAGATTAACAATATGTTTTTTATATATTCGCATAGTGCTTACGTATATTTATTTTATGATCAATCCCTTTTTAACTACAGGATAAAACCAATACACCATCAAAGCTAGCCAGAAGAAGTTGATGACCAAAAGAGCCGAATATCCATAGGCATAAAGATGATATATAAGAGCGAAGGAGCCAATACTAATCAGGGCTATATGAGGCCAAATATACCCCAGATTACTTGCTTGCACGGATATTTTTTTGGTAACGGTATACAGTGGTTTGCGGTATAAGCACGCGTCAATAAAAGATTTTAAATATACCGGAAAAAGAGAAGCCCACATACGAGAAGAGGAAGTCCCTTGTCCTAGTTCATTGTATACCCGTAATATGCAGTAAAATGATGGAATCTTTAAGAACAGATATGCTATACCTGCATTCACTATATGGACATTAAAAAAGAGCGAATAAAAATTGAGAAAATATATAGCAGGTACCACCAATGCGCTGACTAGATAGATATATCCCATTTCATAATAATGAAGTCTTTGTTTCCAGGAAAGTTTGTTATTAAATAAAGGCATTTTCCACAAGAATAACCGCAAGGTATCCGCCGCCCATGTACCTCGTTGTTTATAGATCGTAGGTAAATCTGTTGGAGCAATACCAAGGGTAAAAGACTGATTTACATATACACTTTTATATCCTTCACATATAAATACATAACTCGTATAAAGATCCTCCACTATATTCCATTCCTGAAATCCCCCGATCTTCTCGAGGGCTTCGCGCCGATATATCACGCCGGAGCCACAACTGATTCCCATTGAGGCCTCATTTTTACCGGCCTGCATATATTCATAAAACAGGTGATCATGATTAAAATCATCCTCTTCAACATCAAAATTTTGCCTTGTGGAGACATAGGCAACGTCTGCGTCTTTAAAATGCCCAAGCAATGAATCGATGATAGTCGGTTGGACTACTTGATCTGCATCCAACACCAGGATGTATTGGCCGTAAGATTTTTGGAGGGCATGATTGAGAGCGGCAGCTTTAAACTGTTTTTCCTTATAATTTTCTCTCACAAGATACGTTATTTCACGAGATTCAGCATATGCTTTTACATTTTCTCTATTGCCATCATCTATAAGATACAGTCTGGTATTGGGGTGGTACAGGGTAGATGCAGCTGCCACTGTTTTTTCTATCATTTCAAGTGGTTCATTTTTTGTGGGTATAAATACGTCCACAACGGACCGCAAAGAATAACTGCCTCCCGAGAGTTGATATTTTCTATTCCAGTGATTGTAGCAAAATATTACAAATAGCAGAAAGACAAGCAGCTCTAATATGAAAAATAAAAAACCTGACACACCATTTACTACAAAAAGTAACCACACAAGATATATGGTCCCAAGCAACATGGCAGCAAAAGCAAATGGGTGTAAAGTACTTTTCATAAACTAAGCTAAATATAGCATCTATGAAAAAAAAATTCTGTGTATTCTAAAAGAAGAAAGGGGTGGATGACGCATGGTGCGTCATCCACGAGTACACCGTTACCTGATATATATAGCAATCCCCAGAAATGCGAAGAATACAAGTATCCGCAAAATTACAGATACTATATATACAGCATGTGGTGCTTCATTGTACTTCAACATTCTACCTCCAAAAAGCACTGGTACACTTACATGTGTGCCGCATTGAAAAAAGCATGTATTTTCAAAGGCACGTAATCACATTATAAGACAAATACGAAATATGTGTTACGGATGTGTAAATAATCACCCTTCCCACTGAAGGGTTTCCCAGTCAAAACACAGATGTTCCTGTAGGCTCAGATAGGTGAGATCCTCCTGAAAGTTAAATGATTGACGATAGTTATACAAATTGACCCATGCCTGAATGGCACTCCACGCTTTGACATCTATCTCCGCCATGCTCAACGAGCTGTTTGATTGCGACAGAAACAAAAAGTAAAAGACTTCATCAGGCACAGAGATATAGGTATACAGTTTTTCTCCATCGGTACCTACTTCACAACGTGCCACCGACGTCTGACCGTTTTGTTTTACAACTATCAGCTCAACATCTCTGTCGCTGGCGTTTTTGAACTCAAAAATCCATGCCATAATTCCCGTATATGCAAGGAGCTGGCTATACCATTCACTATACGTCATATCACCACTATATTTTAGCGCCGCCTTCTTAGTATCCATACTCAAAATGATGTCCATGACTTATCTCCTTCATTCTAAAGTGCACAAAACAGATATGTTGCAATACAACAAGATATTATAATCTAGCAGCCGTATAATATCAATTTCTTATAGGTTATATTGACGAATATTTATTTATTTGTTATTCTTACTCTATGGATCCCATCGATTCTCCCAGTTTTTCAAACCCACCGACACCATCATATCCGTCTTTGAATAAACAAAGAAATAATATATTTGTAGGGGTCGCAGCGCTCGTTGTCATATTATCCATAGCGATTTACTTTTTTTACAATACAGGCACGACTGAAGAAGTTGAAGTTATTCCCAGCGCGACACCAGGTCCCTCAGTAAATAGAGAATATATGATGATGGATTCGCAATCACAGTCACCTGCGCCTATGCAGCAGAATTCTGCTGTAGAAATTTCACCTATCGAACCTACAGTTATAGTACCTTCAGAAATTTCTCCCACAGCTATACCTACCGCACCCTTTTAAGGCAATTATTCCATCAAGACAAGTATGTCTTCATTTATTGAGGATTATCTTTTCTGACTTAGTTTCCTCTTTGGAGTTGGTGTTGGGGTTTTGACTATACGACTGTTCTTTGCAGAGTTGTATACTCGTGTAGGCATGTTCTTATATATCTTGGTTGTCCCATATGCCGAAGCTTTGGCCGTGAGAGCATTACTCCATTCACCAGTCGCGCATCCATTACCGCCTCTTACTGTAAAGACATATTGCTTAGAGGGGTGTAGACTTCCTATTTCTATTTTCTGCACACCTTGAGAATTGCCGCCAAATTCAGCTCCATATATATAATTATTTACCGAAGGTCCATACATCACTATATACGATGAGACATTATTTCCTGCCGGGGTAAAGTACAGGACAGCCTTATCTTTTGTTCGATCTATTTGAAAAAGGTCTGGTGCCTGGCTTGGCTTTGCATTTGTGCATTCACGAGGAGAAGTAGAAGACATAGGCGCATCAGATGATGAGTTATTACTCGTTGTAGATGTACCGGAGGTAGGTGTAGGAGTTGGCACACAGGCGCCTGGTACTTCATAATAGCCTATATCATAGCTGCACTGTAAAGGTCGGGTATTTCCGTCTTTATCCACAGTCACCGAGGCAAGTAGTGTCCCCTTATCGATTGCAGGCGACGAGGCTCGTAGGCTAAAGTCCCCACCGGCCGCATTGGTAAACAGGGGATCCGCCGAGACAGAGTGAGAATCTTGCCCTGAAGCTGTCTTGTATGCTTCCAACGAGCTATGTGTTGAGCCGCTCCATTTACCCACTATACCTGTCGGACTATACAATAAATTATAGTCAGAGATAGTGTCACTTGAGCCAGCATCAATATTGAGTGCAGATGTGGCGCCTGTATGAGCAATGTTATTTTTTACTATAGTGCCCGTATTATTGCCTTGTATATCTATGCCATTACCCGATGTTGTACCTGTGTTGTATGTCGTGTTGTTGTAAATCATATTTCCGGTGTTACCATCTCGTATAGATATACCGTGACGCTGTACATTGTAAACAAGGTTATTCATGATCAAGTTGTTGTCAGATCCCAGTGAAAAATGCAAACCATTTCCGCCTTTAGCTGCATCATTGTAATCTTTATACGAATCAAAACATATATTCCGTTCCACAGTATTACTATCGTTATTTGTATCAAGATACAGACAGGTATCTTGCACATTACTGATAGTATTACTTCTCACGATGTTACTATTGTTTCCGTTACTTCCACAGCCACTGTCACCACAGAAAAATATACCACTGCCGCCTGTATCACCTGTACCTGTGATTGTATTTGAGCTTAAAGTATTATTGCTACTGCCATTTTCAAGACGTATACCTCCTCCAAATTGCCGCTGATTGCGCAAGACATTATTGTTTGTGACAACGTTTGATGTCGAATTTTTTAGGTATACACCGGCGCCATAATTGTCTTGTGTCGTCACATTCTGGATGGTCAAATTACTCGATCCCGAACCCAAAATGCCTGCGCCACTCGAGCCGTTGCTGTTGCTGTATTGTACTGTCAGCCCATCAAGGGTGATATAGCTTTTACTGCTTAGATCAAATACATTTGTTCTTCGTGAAGCTTCCATTGTTTTAGCATTGGGGTTTGTGCTGTCAGATGTCCACACATACAGCGTCTGGGACCCCGAGTCCAGATACCACTTTCCGGCACTGTTTACAGCGAGCGCATTGGCTTGCGGCTGACCCAAAGAAGTTCCATTTTCAAAAAGTTGCCTTGCTGTCCAATTTACGCCTGTTGTCTGATATACATTCACGTCTCCAAGTGGAGCAAACGCTCCAACAGGTGCCGTATCGGCCTTTATAGCGTCGATATACATCATTGATCCATTGGCTGGCACCGCTGTGCCGCTAGTACTTCCTCCTACTTCTAGTCTACCCACTTGAAGTGTGCTCGTATTCATGGTGTAGTTTGACCCTTTTGACGTACCATTAAGCCATATTTGAGCTCCTCCGGTACTGGCATCTCCTCCTTTATATCGAGCTTCAAGGTAATACCACGTATCTGTTTGTATCTCTCCTGCGTTTACTGAGCCATTATAAATAGCTGTTTGTGAGGGAGCCATGGTCTCAGCGTATAAATAGAATAAATCAGAATTATTTTGCCTGAGGGAAATACGCAATCTATTTATAGAAGAGTCAGCTCTCAGATACATGATTACCTGATTGGTGTCTTTTTGTATGAGTGAATAACCACTAGCAATGCGGAAATACATACGGGCATATACATCATTAGCTGCAGTAATATTCGTATTCATACGAGCATTGCGACCTGTACCATTATATGTCGCAACAGAAGCGTAATCGCCCGAGGAAATGACGGAGCCAGATACTGTCAGACCCACACCACTATCTACAGTAGTTGAAGTAAAGTCGGCAAAATCACCTGTTTCAAAACCTGTGGTAAACACGCCTGCTGGCTCTACTTTGCCAAGCGATGCCCAGGGAGTAAGCAAGTCTGCACCGCTTACAATAGGTGTTTCGCTTCCATATTTCTGATAGAGTATTGGCGAACCCGAAGATCCAGAATTAGTTGGTGTTACGGTCTCACGATAGGTTGCACCGCGTATAAATATAGTATCTCCGGCACTTGCCGTTGAAGCTGCTGTGGAGATGGTACACAAGGGAGTAGACAGAGCTGTACCATTATTTGAGTTGTTACAGGCTCCTCCAAGGCTTGCGCCATCTACATAATAAGTTGTAGCTAGAGTATAAGATGGAGATAAAAATAAGAAGTAAGATGCTAGTATCCCGACGAACAAAATCTTGAGATGGAAATTGCGAGATATCATACTACAGATTACCTGGTTCTCCGAGGTTATTCAAGCTCATTTTTTATGTAAGATAGTATTTACCCTGTACCAGGTCGATCTCTATAGCGTCAGATTCATGTTACTGGCTGGCTATTTCAGTAACCACCGATCTTTGTACATTCATTGCTGCTAGTACATCGTTTAGTGAACGTATTTCTACGACTTTTCTATGTTCTGCTTGATCTTTAATGCCAAATGAAAGTGCTTGAGCTTCTAGGTTGGGATACTGATCTCCAGGTCTATAAAATATTCTATATTTTTCCCCGCCAATGCCGGCTTTAAGCGCGGCAAAGATATGGCTTGGAGCATCAAATATAGCCGTAATTTCTGAAAAATCAACGTTACCACTACTCTTTAGAGCCCCCAATACTTCTTGATCTTTTTGTCCTCGTTGACGTAAAATAATTTCTGTTTTCTGCAAAACAGGTAGCTTTTCCTTAAGGGCATTCACGATTTCATCTTCTAAACCCGTATAGACATACACTGGTTTCCCCTCATCAAATTTTTTCTCAATCAGTTCTTGTGCGCCATCTTGCAACTCTATTACCGCAGCTTTTCTGATTGTTTCCAGGAGCAAACTATCTCTTTGTGTCCGTAGCATTTCAATACTTTGTTCATCTACCGGTTGTCCCATCATCTCAAGCATTATCTGTAATCGAGATACCGTCCGTCCTGCACTTCGAGCCATACGCAGATTCGCTTCCAAGTCTTCCTGCTGTTCATGGGTCCAAGTAGTATTAAAATCCTGAGCAATGATGCCATGAATTTCTTCAAATTGTGCTTCCAAATTTACTAGGGTACAGGCCATATCTGTCATGATAGTCTCGGCAATAGGTATTTCTCTTAGTTTTTCAGCTTGTGCTTCCGCATACGTTGATTGTATATGTTCAACTTGCTGTGTAGCTTCTGCTGCATTGAGCTTGTAAGGTATAAGCATTTCATCTTTATGATGCCATATATATTGTGCCATGACTGCTTGTTCAAGGCCTTTTCGATTCTTTTTATCAAGGGCCTTATCCCCACTTTTCATACCATCACTATATTCATTGCGTATCGAGTACTTTATAAGTGCTAGTTTGCGCAAAGCATCGGCGGAAAGACCTGTCATTTCTTCTAGCTGGAGCATTTTTTCAGTCATCAAGATCTCATCTCCATGGTAATGAAGGTAATACACACTGTCAGCCACTTCATCAAGGATAGCTGTCGTAGCAAGCACACTCTTCATTGCCCGATCAGGTAGTGTTGCCTCGCTCGTATCGGCTGCATCGTAATCAAATGTTTTATCAGTATCTGCAATATCATACATCTGCGCCATAAGTTCCTGCATATTAAGCTGTATATCCTCACCCTCTGGGGCGATAGATGTATAGCGAGGTATGTGTCCATGCTGCTTTAGTACTTCTATAAGTTCTCCTATCTCTCCTGCTTTTTTATAGCCATCTTTTCCGGTAGGATCATTACGGAACAAATTTTCTTCTATCGCAGCTTGTGTTTTTCGCACGCCACCATTTCTTCGATCAGCAACTGCTTGAATCTGTGCCTGTATTAAATTGGGAAGTTCTTCGGAAGTTACATTTTGAAGTGACCTATCTACTTTTTCATATACTTCATAGGTATTTATGCCACCAATTTCGTAAGTGGGTTGGCCTTGTTGTGGGTTTTCTAGCAATTGTGTCATAGGGTAAAAAGATTGTAATGTAGAATATATTATATACTATAGGCCTTATATTTTCAATACTAAAAAGGGGAGGTTGT
>CAZPYR010000051.1:0-9657 GCA_964590815.1 uncultured Gammaproteobacteria bacterium
TTTACGGCGATCTTTTGTCTTGATGCCAAAGACAGCATCTGTATTTTTGTATTCAGCTTTTCCAAAAAAATTTACATCTTTTTTTTCGTCCTCTTCAATATGTTCGATAGTTGGTAGATTTTCAGGTGGTTCTCCAGCTAACGTTTTACCCCAAACTATATTTTTGATACCAGCTAGCTGTTTGCCTGGAGGATGCCAAAAGGTTGCAAGCTCTTGAGCATTTAAAATTTGTTTCCGATTCTCAAATACAGTAAAACGGCGTTCTTTTACACGTTCTATAAAAGATTTTTTATTATATGTAATCATTTTAAGTCCCAGGCTATTGCCTTCACCGAGCGCAAAGGTACCGTAAGTTCCGGCAATGTTTTCTATAAGAATATTGGGATCGTGTGCCGAGGTGTCTGAGGTAGACAATACACGGATTGCGGCACGCCCTCCTTGAAATTGAACCTTTCGTACAAGATGAGAAGCATTCACATCGGTGCTTTGTTCTTTGGATTGACCGGTTTGTGGATCAGTCACGGTCTTAGTACGCGAGTCCAGTGTCTCACCTTGCCAGGAAAAAGAAGCTGGCATAACCAGTATTTGAATGAGCGCGCGATAGTATGGTTGCTGTTTAGAAAGTACGCCGATGAGAGAAGATAATGGATCTATTTGAAAATCTGCATACGTCTTTAGTGGTAGTTTGTAAGATTGTTGTAATTGGAGCTCAGCAGCGCCAACAATAGGGTTTTTTAATACTATACTTAAAGGGTCTTCAGTAAGTTGTATTGCGGACTGAGGATAAGAAGATTGTATAAGGCTATGGAGCAATGAATCTCGGGTCTTTGGTACTGTAACATAATAATAAATACTTTGACCGGTGAGGAAAATTTCAAAAGCAAAAGCTTCAGCCCCCGACATAAAATGTGTCATTAGGCTGACCTGACCAGATAAAATGGAAGAAAATATTTGAGTTGCACTTTCAGCTGTGGTTTCATCTTCTTTTGGATTTCGTATCTGAAGATGGGAGAGCGGTATCATATTCATATTATACTTCTTCCTTTCTGATAGATAAAGTTCGTTTACGCAACTGTCTCAAATTGAAAATAAATAATGACCATGAAAAATGCTTTTTACTTCGATGTATGGTGCGGATAGAATTCATAGTATAAATTATTGTTGCACTTAGGAAAATTGCAAATCCAGCGAATTCTAGGTATTGCGGCCAAAACACTATTGTTATCTTGCTCATCTCAGGTCTAATGGTATCAGGTATTTTCCATCCGTTTGCCCAGTTATTAATCTTTACATGGGGTAATATTTTACATCCCAATAAAAACCAGTTACATCTATATATTGCCGTCCATCCAGTATGAAATGACTGATTCAATACAATATAGTGATTTTCGCTGCCCGATGGTAAAGTCATAGTATACTTGTATACGTTTTTTTTCTCTACTTTCGGGCTCATCTGACGTAATGTAAATTCTTTATTTAGATTCTGTGAGATTTTAAACGACGAAATAAAATTGAGAGGAATTGGATATATACTTACTTCGGCAATATCATTTACGGAAGGCTCATGAGTGTAGGCTGTTGAATTGATAAGTATGCTCAATCCGCTATCAAATACATCACCAGATGGCAGAATGCGATAGTCTGAATTGAATTTATCTGACGTTGAAAGCAGGGAAGAATAGGTGAAATTTCTTAATTCTTTATTGGTAAAGAGATTGATACTAGCTGGCAAACCTTTTTTATTTCGTGTTTGAAGGGAAAGTATATAACTATATTCAAATGGTATAGAGGGGGCCTGAAACAGGGCATATGAGGACGCTTTACTCGCCGATAATTCTAGATAAGTACCCTCTGATCTTTGTTTTTCTTTTAATGTATATTCACCTTCAAAAAAAGAGTCATAGGTAAAAGGGGTGGTTTTATATAAGTGAGAAGATATAAGATGAGGATAGCTTATAGATGTATCATATTTAGACACATGGATTTCCAAATCAGATGGATTTGTTATGTATATTTCTTTGGTGGAACGCTCCGTATCGTTTTTTGGAAAAGAATCAATAGTCTCAGTATGGATGAGTGGATACGAGACAATAAACATATCTTGGTACGTTGTTTTCTTTATTTTATTGCGATCTTCATCTCGTAAAGCTTCTAGAATCAGTTGAGGATGTAAGACATCTTTTTGAGTTGTAAAAAATTCAAAACGATCTATAAAACGAGAATCTTTTTTATTCGAGAAACCATATTTAATTATGTCTTTATTATTTAGACAGTTGCGATTATTTTCACTATAAAAACAATATCTAGGAAATTCATCGGAGGTTGAATGGTAGGTAAATTGCATCTCAATAAGTGATGGCTTGGTAAAGTTCAAAGCGCTTCCATAAACCTGACATACAGCGGTATTACGTGCCTCCAGGGTAATTGACGTATTGGTTTTTTGGGACGTAGCGATCGGTTCACCTTTTATATCTCCACATATATGCGGAGGTGAAAAATGTGGAATAATAAGAGGGACAGAGGTCGCATTATCGCGTGAATATACTTTGATCGTATTCTCTGTACCGTTGGCAAATAAATAAGAATTACCAATGGGTTTAAAAGTCGATGACAGATTTTCGGCAGGAAAACTATCTCTATTATTTATACTCACTAAAAAGTCTTTCTGACTTGAAGCAACAATAAATTCTTTGTTAAACACAGACTGTTGACTAAGTGTTTCTCCGTTGATCGTAATTGTAGGAATAGTGCTTTGAATACGGAAATCTGTACCATTTTTTGAATTACGAGCATACACTGTAACCGGGATAAGCGTTTCTTCATGTATATATGATGGTATTTCAAGTGTGTATGTACCACTTGGTAATGTTGCTGAAAATTTAAATTCATTATTGGTCTCGGTAATATTGAATATGTTCTCATCGGAAAATCTGTTCGTAAAAAGTGACTCAAATGGATAAGAGTAATCAAAGAATTTGGTGTCTGCGTTGACATAGCTACCATATTCTTTAAATGCAGGATCGGTATTTGAATATTTTTCTTTTCTTTGTACTCTCGGAAGATTATTTGTAATAACTATATTATTCGGTAACGCTTGTTTCCTTATTACCCTATAAAGACGGACAGAATCAAACTTTTTTTCTAGTTTCAAATTTTGATTTTGATCAAGGAGCTCTCCTTGTTTATAGGCAAGTTTTACGGGGTTAAATGGATCAGAGTTTAGTAAGCTATCATCATATAGGATATAGGATATCGCGTATTTATCGATGATATCGTCTAGGGCTCTATTATCATGTTTTCTAAGGGCGTTACTGAGTTCCCAATAGTAGGCTTCCAGCTCATCACTCCATACGTCAAAGGCGCGATCCATAATGGGTTGTTCTATACCATACCACAGGAATCCCGACCCTCGAGCGCCCCAGTTGTATAGATACCAGCCCCAATATCCACCCTGTGGCAAATTCATAATACGTGCACTTTTATCTTGTTGCTGTAGGTAGTTAAATAATTCAAAATACTGATCCGGAATTTTGACTCTCATGCGAGGGGATATATACTCTCCCTGAAACGCGGGTAACACATATGTCATTATGCCCACACTAAGTAAAATCGTCAGAATTATGTGTAATTTTTGATTTTTAATCCACTGATAGATATAACTTATACCAAGTCCAAAGCCAACTGCGAATATGAAAACTGTCGGGACAATAAGTTTTGTAAAGGGATTTCGAAAAATTTGATTTACAACAGGTATATCTCGAATCATTCCGTTTAATTGTGTAATCCCCGGTGTATCTGATAAAAATCCAAAAAGGGCCAATACAAATAATAGTAGGAAATATTTGCGAAATATATTTTTGGTAACTAGTCCAATGAGAATAATGCAAAAAATAAAGAAACCAATGATTGCCGTAGATCTCTGCTCAAAGTGATTTCTCCAGGTATCCATCATAAATTCTGTCTGACCAGATTTGAGATTGGTATCTAAAAAGTCGTAGTAAAATTCTTTCAGATAGATGAGATTTTCTATTGTGCCGCGTTGTTTATTCATCTGAAAAAATTTTTCAGTTGCCATACGGTTTTGCATGGCATTTTTTGTCACAGAAAGATCTGAGATAACAAAATAAAACTGGGGTAATATCCAAAAGGCATTAACAATAAAAATGACTGCTACTACCTGCATAACGGCAAAGAGCGCCTGACGGGATCGACTTTGTAAATAATATACCGTTAGGATGATCCCTACACACATTGCATATACAAAGAAAATAGTTTGTACATATGCTTGTGGTGATGCGAGAAGATTAACTGATGCAAGAAGCAACAGATTGCGGCGTGTTGGTTGTTTGATATAGAGAAAAAGCGTATACAACTCCCAAGGAAAAAATCCCCAAAAAGTACTGTATGGCTCAAAGGGAACATAAAAATATTGTATCGATCCCAGATTTAGTAGATATAAGAGCGCTCCCAAAAACGAAGCGGGTAACAATATATCTTTTTTTTGATGTGACAGAGCTATATTTTTGAGAAAAAAGAAAATACCCAATGTCCCTGTTGCAAGCATGAGAAAATGATAAAAATATCGACTGAGATGAGCGGGTATCAGCGGGGATAGCGCCCACAAAAATAGAGTTCGTACTAAATCTGAAGCATGCGCCATCCCGGCTAGTAATCCTAAACCTTGGTATTCCTGCCAAACGCTATAAAGTGCGCGATGTACATTCAGTTTAAAATTAAACTCCGGGTGTAGATTGTCCCAGCCAGTAAGCCATGTGCCGGGGCTATAATTTGTATAAAACAGTGTGCCCAGAATGATAATGAGGGCAAGAAGATATACTTTTGATGCTGTAAAAAAGGATGTGAGTCTCATCAATAATTAAACCTATAGTATATTTTACTCTATTCTTGGCTTAAAGTCAATAATTTAGCATAATCACGCGCTAAAGTCTGCCAACTACGGTATTGTTTCATAGCACGAGAAAAAGTAATATACGCAGACATGTGTTTGCGAATATTTTGCAGTTTTTCGTACAGATTATGTGATTCAAACGATACAATGAGGTCATCGGCGGTGAGACTGGTATCTTTCAGAGAGTTTTTAAAATCATACGTTTTAAAATAGTCTTTTAATTCTTCTGATATCAGTATTGGTTTTTCAGAGGCAAAAGCAAGTGATAACGGTCCAGAAGAGGAAAAGAACACAGTATATGGCAGTATGAGAGCATCTGCGGCACAAAAGTAATCGGCAATCTGACTCTCGGGCACATATCCGCTGACATTGATATTTTTATCTTTCGCCTTCACAAGTAAGCTATGCATATATCGTTGATATTTTTCGTCATTTTCATAATTTGGATTGCCACCGCCAGCTATAATAAGTTGCCATTCATCCTGTTCTTGCCAGTTATCTATAAGTCGATCGATGCCTTTATAAGGTGAAAGAAAACCAAAATAGAGTAAATATTTTTTATTGCTATCTAAATTGAGCCGCGCTCGTGCAATATTTTGGGGTATACTGTCCATCGATTCTACAGCATGGGGTATTACGAAGATGTTTTTGTGCTCGCCCAATCGTTTTTTAAATATTTCCTCAAATACGACTACCCGGTGAGAAATACCTATAATGACACCATATAATAGATGTTTGATATACGGAAATACTCTGGCACGAAATGTGTTTGTTTCCGCTGCTGATATATCATCGGCTACTTGATGGAGTACTATGATATAGCGCTTACCCAAGATCCGAAAAAAAACAAGCATGGCCAGAAAAACGGCTCCATAGAAGGCATGACCAAACATATATACTTCAAAGGGTATGAAAATATCCGTTTTTGCGCTAACTATATAAGTACTTAATCTAACAATACTTAGAAAATTATTCCTTTTCCACACGCGCTTGACTGTAAAACCTTGTTCGGTATATGTATCTTTCGTATTTAGAATTTCAGCAAGAACAGTACAGCTAAAGTTTGGATACAATTTTTTAAGGTGGAAGAGGGTGTTTTTTGTGTAGGAGGCTATTCCGACGGTTTCTGCACCATGGGTAGTACCTTTTTGAGGATAGCTGGAAATAACAAGAATGTCCATATATCTATCTTACAGTAAATGGGTGGTAATCCACTGTAAAGCTGGCTTCATATAAAGGTTTTTTTTGGAGGGAAGATTATACGAACTTGTTAATTGATATATTCGAATTGAAAATAATTCAGTAAGTGTTTGGGGCAGTGCTACTGCAAGGCGCACTTTGGAGCCTTCATCATGAGACCATCTAACAGCCACCTCATTGATTCTAAAATCAAGACGTGTCGCAAGAAATAAAATTTCTGCATCGTATCCCCATCGATTTATTTGAGTACGATTGGCAATCTGATTTGCGGCTGATTTAGAAAAAATTTTAAATCCACAAGTAAAATCGGTAATCCAAGTATTTAAAAAAACATTTGATAAAAGCGTAAACCCTCGACCTAGCAGTTCACGATAAATCGGCTGATGTTTAACTACGGTAGAATGACTATTTTTACGCGTACCAATTACTATATCTGACCCTTGTTTAAGTGGCTTAACCATTTTCCTTAACTGAGAGAGCGGGGTAGACATATCTGCATCCATACAGAGTATATAGTCTGCATTTGTTGATAAGATACCTTTCCGAATAGCATACCCTTTACCTTTATTTTGTTTATAAGATAGAAGGCGAACTGGTGTGTTAATTTCCTTGGCAGCAATCCATTTTTTAACAATTTTTTGGGTCGAATCAGTGCTGCCATCATTTACAAATATGATTTCCTTGACTTTAAAACCATGGGAAGAAAAGCCTTTTTTTAAGGCTTTAAATGTTTTGTCTAGTCGTAGTTGTTCATTGTAAATGGGAATTACAATTGATAAGGGAAACATATCCTATAATATATACTTTTTACAGCTAAATTACAACTTAGATTACTCAACATTTGTCTCGTACCCTTTGTCCTCAATACAGGTTTTGTACAAAGAACGTATAGGCTCACTACTGGTTGTTGTGTAGCCCTGTCCATCTGCTTGACCTTGGGTAACCGTCGTGAATGTGGCTATAGTAGCACAGTCACTAAAGGCCTGATTTTTGATCCATTGATTTATTGGGCGAATAGCTAAGAAACTCACTATAATAAGTGCGATTGCAATAGCTATCATGCCTGCGGATCCAAATATTCTTTCCATATAGAATGTGGAAATTTGTAATAAAATTTATAACAACCTCTGGAGATAATTAAAAAAATTATCTGCATAGGATGTTAGGCATACCAAACGGTCCTACTCCCTCGAGGGCGGGGAGTAGGTACTTCTAAGCATAGGGAAGACCTATCATCCCCGCTCCATTACAGGAGCGGAATTATTTGCGACACTCAAGTGGCATCCAGATACTGGCTGCCTTAAATCCAATCGCACTATCGGAAGGCCCTTCCAACGAGCCACTCCCATAAAACTGGAGTACCCATTCTTTTGGGATTGTCCAGACATAAATGGTTAGCCCATCGCCAGCTAATGCCCAACCTCCTAAACGATTTTTGTCGTCTTTCAAAGGCTGAAGCAATGAAGCCTCAATCGATGGAGCATCAGAACGATCTCCAATCTTGATTTGAGCAGCAAGCTGCTCTGCAGTAAGGCATAGGATGCCGTTTCCACCTGCCGTGGGTTGCGCCACGGGAGTTGGGTTTGCTGTTGGCGCGGTTTGGCTTATTGCTGTGGGTAAAAATAGCAGGCATTTGGCATATACTGACCAAAAGCCCTTTGCCATTTTGCGCGGTTCGCCGGTAAGCCCGATACGCGTGTCCCCAGGGCCAATCGCTTCGATCCATAGAGGCAGTTCTGTCTCTGCGGAGAGCTCCACAACCACACCATCGGCAATCAGGTCATCAAGGCGCCATTTGCGCTGTTCGATCAATGCTTGAATCTGGCTGCAATTTGAAATAGCTGAGCCAGGGGTGGGCGTGACTGGTGTGGGCGGCAGCGGGGGTGGGGCCAATGTGGCGCCAGGGGTAGCCGTAGCTACGGTGAACCCAAAGGTTGGGCTCGGCGTAGGCGTTGCAGTAGGTACTGCACCGCCCGTACGGCATTCTATAGGCATCCAGATGGATGCTGCTAGAAATGCGATGGGGCTTTTGCCATCGCCCTCCAGGCTTCCCGTGCCAAACTGAATGATCCATTTCACTGGCACAATCCAGGTGATATGGCTCCCATTATTTCCAATCGCCCATCCCGACAATCGATTGTCTGCCCAGAGCTCAGTAAGCCGGTTCACATCAACTTTGAGTTGTGTGGCAAGCTGCGCTGCATTCAAACAAACCAGGCCTTGAGGCGTGAAGGTAGGAGTCACCACCGTGGGAGTGGGCTTTGGGGTGCGGCATGATTCCGGCATCCAGATACTTGCTGCCCGGTGATCTATTTGAGCCTGACCATTCCCCACATGCGTTTTGCCGTCATATTGCACGACATAATTTAAGGGAGGTATCCAGAAGACTCGATCGCCATCGTCTAATCCCCAGCCACTCGGATCGGTGTGCTGATTATCCTTTAGATCACGATGGATGCGGGTAGTGGGCACGCCTAAATACCATGCCAAATCCTCATCTCGCAGGCAGTATTCGCCTGGAGGAGGAGTTATGACAGGTCGAGGCGTGCTTGTAGGTGTCACAAAAGGCGTAGCGGTTGGCTGATTTTGCCCACATTTGGGGTAAATCGACCACCGCCCGATAGTCATCTCCCGATTGGTATCGGATAAAGATATAGTCCGGGTGCCTACCGCCTCATACAACCAGGGTAAGGTCTTGGTGTAACTTGTGGCTGTGACCTCAATTACATGGCCGCCGCTGATGGGATTATGATAAATCCATCCACTTTCGGTAACGAGGGCCTGGATATCGCCACAGGCTGCGGCCTGTACAGGCTGAGGCAAGCCAATGGCGATTAAAATCATGAATATTGGCAATAGCCAACTCATTCGTATCATTGTCTTTTTCCTTTCTTGTTGAGAGATTCGGGCCCGCCGCTTTTATGGGCGGCGGACCCTTGATGACAAAGTGCAAGCGTGCACTTAAGACCACACCACGATCCCCATCGTGGTATGGGTGGTAGCCTGATACGTGGGGCGAGGCAGGACTACCGGGGTACAGGTATACTCCTACTTATTTGCTCCCACACCCTTATATTCGGGGGGTGTGGTCGGCATTTTCCTCGGATTGCGGTTCGATAGAATTCCTCAACATTTTTTTGTGCAATCGTTGGACGGCATATAAGCACTGCCGGTTTTAGATTCTCCTTTCACTAAAACGAGACAGAGGAAAAAAGTAGTGCTACTTTTCTTTTCAGCCCCGTTTAGTAAGGAGAATCTTGTTTGGTATGCCTAATTATTAACGTACGAGCTCAATCTTCAATCTCTTTTATGCATATGAAAGAGGGAAGTATGAGCTTGGGCATTGTTTCCTTGCTTTTAAAAAATAGCTTTTTAAGTCATGATGAATTTATATCACGATCTGATATTTTCTAAAAGTAAGGAAGCGAGGTGTACAGTGCTGCATAGTGCAGCGGTGGTAATAATTTGTCTGGTTGCAGCGATTGCAAAGACAAATTACCAACAGGTGTACACCTCGCCCTCCTAGGGGTATTGTTTATTTAGTTGTA
>CAZPYR010000052.1:0-9199 GCA_964590815.1 uncultured Gammaproteobacteria bacterium
TCTCCACCGTTGCGGTGGATACTAGCGATTCCGGCAAGTATCGGTACTGCTATCATCTTTGTCCTCGGATATATGCAGGCGCGTATGAAGATATTTTTGAGTATTTACATCGTTCTATTTGCTGGAATGTTGGTTTGGAGCTCTATACTACATGATAATTTTTTTGTCTACAATCGTATCGTGACCTACATGCTTCCCTTATTGATAGTCATTTTTGCCATAGGAATTGAGTATATTGTAAATCTAAAAAAAGTGATGGGTTTCGGTTTCATCATTTTATTTGTCGCGCTAAATACCCACTCAGGTATGGCTCTTGTCAAAAAATTTATGAATTCTCACCTTTCGGTAGATCGTTCACTGATATCATTACAAGCACTTGATGCAGAAACATCAATCAATGAACCTATTTTTCTTGACCAAGTTATACTTCCCCAAATGAATTACTGGCGTATGATTTGGATGGAATATTTTTTGTATCCCAACAAAAATATCATTTCACCGAGTAATTACGATAAAGAAAATCCAATAAAAGATGGTAACCTACTTTTGGTTCAGAAATCCCATTTTTCCTACCCTCCACCAAAAGTTGTTTTGCAACAAGTTGTATGGGATAACGGATATTTTAAAGTAGGGCGAGTGTGTCTGACGGATGAATGTTTACTAAAGAAAAAAATTCCACTTGCCTCAGTTACCATAGGCGCAAGTGAGTATGAGGATGCGATGTTGCTCACGGGTTGGCATACCAATGAAGGCGAGCATCGTTGGGCTATAACCAACGATGCTACTGCAAGATTTATTGCACCACCTGGAGGATCCAATGTCTTTGAGTTTGAAGCACGTAGTTTACTGGTACCCCAGACAGTCACAGTAGAGATAGATGAAGTAGTAGTCGGTACAATCGCATTAAAAAAGGAATGGGATGTCTATAGTCTGCCCATATTTCTTATGGAGGGTATGCACCATGTGAAGTTTACATTTGCAAAAGCCTATAAGCCTTCAGAAATTTTAGGTAACGCGGATACTCGAGAGCTCTATGCGGATTTCAGAAAGATATCGTTAAAATAAAAAGTATTGTTTTATATTTATAATATGCCTGGTAGCAAACAATTGTGGCTTTTCTTCGTAAGCATGTGCAGTAGTTTTATATTATTTTCGCTATTTGTATTCATGTTCCCTTTTCCACGCGAAAATGAGACAGAAATATTTTCACGTTTTTTGCCATGGGTTGCGGTACGCACATCGTTGTATACGCCTTACAAATACTGGTGGCCTTTGGGCTTACTTGTCATACCTGCTGTTACTTTTTGCTTGTGGCATATCTTGTCCTACTGGCACAAATGTCCGTTGAAAGTGCAACAAAGCCGGCATAATATCCGCAAGGATATACCTCTCTTCACTTCTCTTGAGATTGGTATAGTATGTGTGATCATATTATTTTTATTGGTAAATTTTTCCTTTAGTTCCTTTTATCAATTTTTTTACAATTATCATCATGTCAATTTTATTGCCGGTCCTATAAACGATGTATTGGCAGGAAAACATCTTCTTGTCGATGTGAAGGCACAATATGGATTTCTCAATATACTTCTGGCTTCGTTTGTATTTAAATACTTTCTCTATTTTTCACATACCAATATCCATTTTATTTCTATGATTTTAGGATGTCTAGAATACCTTTGTATCTATTTCATCTTGAGGATTTTGACACGCAATGTGTTTTTTAGTTTCGCTGGATTGTTTTTTATTACTGCTACGCATTTCTATGGCGTTTTTGGTTTTCTTTTTCCCTCAGAGTTATATGTCTGGCCAGGAGGCAGTGTTTGGCGTTTTTTTCCTGCCATGCCATCAGCATTATGTTTGTTATTATGGCTTAAATCCGGGAAAAAGATATGGTTACATGCCACACATATAGGAGTAGTAGTGGGTTTCCTGTGGAATTTAGAGGCCGGAGCGCCTCTGCTGTTAGCTTATTTATCAGTAGTGGTGATGCAGTGGTGGTTTAGCAATGAGACATTCATGGATAAAAGTAAAAGAGCCATGCTTCACTTAGGCTACTTTATTATTACAGCAATTTTTTTTCTTGCTACGTATACTCTCTATATTTGGATTTCTGTGCAGCAACTTCCTCAATGGTCCTGGCTTTTTTATTTTACCGCGTTATTTAATAGTGGATTTCTCCAGAATAAAAATGGCGCTCCCCTATTGGGCGTACATTACTGGCCTATTCTTATGTATGGAATGTCAATTTTTTTGACAATGATACGTAAGTACTGTAAGCCCGGATTGCCCATCAAAGATCTTGTTTTTTTGAGCTTTTTATCGGTGTATGGATATGGTATCTATCGATATTATATTGGCAAACAAAGCTCCAGCGATTTAGCTGCAGTCATCATCCCGGCAGGTATTATATTTATATATTTGTTCTATCAAATTTTTCAAAAAGTTTTACTTGTTCGAGTAAAAAAAGTGCTTGTGGTTGTTGCCAGTATTATGCTTGTGTTTTTCCTATATCAACAAGGTAGATTTATCTATTGGACTGTTCGATTGTTTAGCGCACGTTATACAGAATTAAAGACAATTACCATAGATCCCAATGTCAATCATCCGCCACGTAATCATATCATTGCGATTGAAAATACTGTAGTGAATACAATTCCTTGGACGGAAGTATTGTCAACTATCAAAAATATTGAAAAGTATATACCTGCGGGTAAACCCATTGCCACTATTGGTTATTTTGATCATATTTTGCTTATGCAGTCGGGGCGCAGTAATATTGTTGATTATTGGTATATCCATACCACGATGTATACAAAGGATGAAGTAAAAGATGTTGAAAAGAAATACATTAAAGAAGCAACATATCTGTTTGTAGATAAACGCATATTTCGCAATAATCCAACCGAGTATGTATCAGCTTCATTGCCCATTGGTGAACAAGTTATGCTTGAGTTATTCCAAAAACTACGTCCATATTATGCTTTTGAGAAGGATATTGGGATGTTGTATGTATATAAACGCAAAGAATTAAGATAACTGTATAGTTTTTATAATAGAAAAAAACATATCTTCAGGTGTGTTCTCACAGCTTCGTACGATAACGGTAAATGTATTCTCTTTCACCATTACAGCATTGCGGATCATCTTGTCCGGGTTATGTGTTGAAAAATGAAGCTTACTTATATGCGTAGGTATACTATTTATATTTGTTTCAACAGGTTCACTTAGTCTATATGGCTTGTTTTTTGCCTGAAGCATATATCGGTTGTAATTTACTGCCTCAAGAAGAGGCATATCGTCTTTTTGCACGTACACATTAACGCATTCTTTTGGATTATTATCTGAATGGAGGTTTAGGACTGTAGTGTTATTTGTCGTTTTATTATCAACAGACCAGGTGTCAGGAAAATTGAATGAGAGTGTTAGAAGGTCTGTCGTAGTTGTGTTATATACATTTTGAGTAGGAAGTGTTGGATAGAGCGTGATAGTAGTGTGTAGAGTTTCGGCTTCTGATTGAAAAATGCTTTTAGGAGTCCGTTTTATGATATTTTGTCTGTTATTTAGATGATATATAAAACTAAAATATCCAATAATAAGAAGAGCAATGATAGATAAAGTAATAATATTTTTCATGTAATCAATCAAGTATAATAGACAAGAAATGCGTTATTTTAACCTTGCCACCTGTATTATATACCTTCTCGTTAGTTTATTCTTTTATCAAGTAATCTGGATGCAATTGTTGAGGCCAGAGAACCCTTCGGTACTGCTCGTGCAAGGAGAAACACCCGTATATGAGTTTGTGGCAGAGCATGTGAGACTCAATATACTTTCAGGGAAAAATCCGTTTGGTTCAACAGATCGTGTTCTTTACCCTATGGGTTGGAATATCTCGATGGAAGATACTGCTCCTTTGAATGGATTCTTATTCCTTTTTCTGCGTCCCTTTCTTTCTATACATCAATCGTTTATCGTGATTATGCTCGCGAGTTTATTTGCTTCCAATATCACCATGTACTGGTTACTTCGTATACTCGGTATACGTAGATCCATTGCTTTCCTTGCGGGACTTATGTATGGATTTACTCCTTTTGTATCGTATCGTATTACGGGGCATCCCACCTATATAGCCATGTATTTATTTGTTGTCCCAGCAATATTTTTTTTAAATTTGTATCAAAGCAAAATTGCAATTCAAAAAGTGCGGAATGCATTATTACTTGGGGCGAGTTTAGTTTTAATGCTTCTCACAAATTTATACTTTGTCATCATGTTTGTATTGCTTATCGGTCTTTGGGTTGGCTTTTCGTTTATATTTTACTTTAAAAAATCCTGGCAGGCGTTTATAGCCCTTTATAGATATATTATTCTGACTGGTGTCGCTTCAATCATTTTACTTATCCCTTGGATTTTTGAGTTTATTGAAAATATTCGTTTTAGTCCACGTTCAGTACCTCAAGGCTTTGCAGATAATATAGCTTTTTCAGCAGATATTTTTGGATTTATATGGCCGCGCCATGTCATGATAGCGCGGCCACTGGTCGAACATATCATTACAACATATGGTTATAAACCTTTTTTTGAAGCTCTTATATATCCGGGTATTTTACTTGTCATTACCACCGTGCTCTATTTAAAATTTAGAAAATATTTATCTGTGTATTTATTACCAGTATATCTCACCGCACTTACTTTACTTGTTTTTACATTAGGCCCGTTTTTGAAAATTGCCACCTATCAAACTTCTATCCCTCTCCCCTACCTGATTATTCACTATATGCCCTATTTTCAAATGGCACGGGCACCGGGCAGGTTTATTGCTCCCTTCGTGTTTTTTATGTGTATAGTTTTTGCATTCTTACTACAGTATTTATTGCAGAAGTATTTAAAGAAACAAAAATTAATTCTGGCAATTTTGTTGACTATTTTTTTTCTCGATCAGTGGCTATATATCGCTCCCCCACTTTCTATACCCATACCAAATAAGATATACAGTTATCTTCATAAGCAGACCTCTACTCCCCTTCTTGAAATACCATTTACTATACGAGACGGTCTCAAAAATCATGGACATCTTCACTCAGTTTGGTCTGTTGAGCCTCAGTTTAGTCATAATCATCCTTTATTTGGAATCTATGCAGGTCGTGTACCCGATAATCAGTTTGCTTGGTTTCAGACGCATCCTTTTTTTGGACCACTCGGAACGATGATCAATATAGAAAATCAAGATAAACATACATCATTCACTGCAATTTCCCAGAACCAGTTGCAAGCATCAAGTGATTTCTTTGGATTTCAGTATGTATTACTCAAAGAAAAAGAAGATTATTCAACCTATTCAGCCAGCTTACTTTCAAAGCAATTTCAAACTATACAAAAAGATAATGGATATACCCTCTATAAAAAAAAGTCTGTAAATCGACATCTTATTACGTCGTATCGTTTTAATACGAAAGATACGCAGTGGGTGTTGCTTGATGGTTGGTCAGCTCCGGAAAAAGAAGGCAGGTGGGCAACTAGCAAAATTTCAACATTATTTTTAAATGCCAAACCTCAGGCATCCAAACTGATTTTCAAAGCTCATTCATTTCAGCCAGATCAAAAAGTGAGTATTTATATCAATAGAAAAAAAATTCAAACGCAAGCAATCGCAGAGGCAACTAATATATATACTGTATATGTACCTAATGGTGTCCTGCGCGATTTGAACATGATACAATTTATTCCATCACGTATAGTGTCACCGTCAAGCATCGATCCCAGCAATAAAGATAAACGGTCGCTTAGTGTGTTTTATGAAACTATCAAATTGCAATAATAGTATGCTTTAGTAGTCAAATGTCATACTGTTTCGCTCAGCAAGATCAGCATATGTTTTAGATTCTCTAAAGATTCTGAAATAAATTCAGCATGACATATTGGTGTAATTCACAACTATGGAAACAAAAGAATACGATATCATGTATGCAGTCGAAGACAACCATTTTTGGTATCGTGGTATGCGTGATATTACTGCGTCTTTATTTGAGAAATATTTACCTGCAAAAAAAAACAATACAATTCTCGATGCTGGTTGTGGCACCGGCGCAGGAATGGAGTTTCTTAAAAAATATGGCACAGTACACGGGTTTGATATCTCAGCTCGCGCTATTGAGTTCTGTCATAAACGAGGTCTAGATAATGTGATTCTGGGAAGTATTGATGAGATACCTTATGAAGATAGTAAATTTGATTTAGTTACCTGTTTTGATGTATTGGGGCAGCGTGAAGTCTCAAGCGATAAAAAAGCCATGAAGGAGTTCCATCGAGTTCTAAAACCAGGAGGTATACTTCTCATTCGTATCGCTGCCAACAACTGGCTCTATGGATATCATGATGTGGCAGTACATACGCGCCATAGATATAATGCCCAGGAAGTAGCACAGTTGTTTGAATCTCATAGACTCAAAACCCTTGGCACAACATATGCAAATTCTTTCTTTTTTCCTCCCATTGCTGTCATGAGATTACTCAGAAGATTTAGTCCTATGAGGGAATCAGAAGGTTCGGATGTGAACACGGTAAATCCTCTGGTAAATATTTTTGCCTATTATCCTCTCCTTTTAGAAAGCAAAATTGTCCGATATGCACGCTTACCTTTTGGGCTTTCTGTCATCGGTGTTGCGCAGAAGAAACTATGAAAAAACTTGCCAGTCTGTCAATTTTTTTCCCTTTTCTCAATGATGAAGGTACTGTGGCTCGTCAAATAGAAGTAGCTTTTAATACTGCCAAAGATTTTGCGGATGACATTGAAGTGATTGCTATACACGGCGGCAATTCACGCGATAACACGCGCAAAAAATTGCGCGAGATGAAGAAGAAATTTCCTCAGCTTATTGTCATCAATAAAGAAGATAACTGCGAAGGGTATGCGGTGATAAAACATGGTTTCAAGCAAGCCACCAAGGAATGGATTTTTTATACCGATGGAGATGCACAGTATCACTTGGAAGAAGATTTGCCAAAGCTTATTGAAAAAATGCATGCCACGGGCGCCGACATCATCAATGGCTATAAAAAAATACGCCGTGATGATACAATCCGTATTATTTTAGGAAAGCTATACAGTAAAATCAGTCGCCGTTTATTTGGTTTGCCTATCCGAGACACCGATTGTGATTTTAGACTTATACGGCGATCTATCGCCAGTAAAATCACCTTGGAGAGTACTGATTCCTCGATCCTGCCAGAGCTTATCGTGAAGCTAAATCAAGTAAAAGCTAAATTTGCCGAAGTTGCAGTGTGCCATTATCCACGGGAGTATGGAAAATCCAATTACACACCGTTTAGTTTGCTTAAGGAGAAAGTGATTGGTGATTTTAAGTTATTTATGAAGATTTGGCTTTCAAAGTTCAAGTTGCCGATTAAAAGAATAAAGAAATGATAGTTGATGTTTTTTTATTTGACTACGACCGATTTTATATTCGTAAACTCTCGTATCCCCTGTGCGCCAAACTCGCGGCCATATCCCGATTTTTTTGTACCACCATAGGGCAAACGAGGATCTGAGCGTACAACCTGATTTACAAATACCGATCCTACTTGTAGGTCTTCAATAAATCGTTTTGCGCGTCTAGTATCTTTTGTCCAAAGAGTAGCATTTAGCCCTAAATGAGTATCATTAGCCACACGTATAGCTTCATTTTCATCTTTGACCTCAATAAATATGGCCACCGGCCCAAAGACTTCCTCATCATAGACAGACATGCCTTTTTTTACATGATCGAGCAGCGTCATTTCGTAAAAATAGCCTTCACCGATTATTTTTTTACCTCCATGTAGCAGTTTGGCGCCTTTTTCTATAGATTTTTGTACCTGCATATGTAGTTCATTTCTCAAATCCTCACGGGCCATTGGCCCTATATCAACAGTTTCATCCATTGGGTCACCTATTTTCATGCCAGTCACCTTTTCCAAAAAATATGTTTTAAATTCGCGTGCGATATGTTTCATCAGGATAAAACGTTTTGGAGAATTACAACTTTGTCCGGCATTCAAGGATTTAGCTTTTATTGCATGGTCTACCACAGATTTTACATCTACATCCTCAAGCACTATAAAAGCATCTGATCCGCCTAGTTCCATAACTGTTTTTTTCAGATGAGCTCCTGCCAGTGAGGCTATACGTTTGCCTGCATTTTCTCCCCCTGTCACGGTGACTGCAGCAATGCGTGGGTCTTCGACTAAGCTATTTACACTTGCACCTTCCACAAGCACCGTCGTAAAGATGTTCCGAATATTAGAAGCTCTATTTATTATTTTTTCAATAGTCACAGCACTCCAGGGTACATTTGAGGCATGTTTGAGAATAAACGTATTCCCAGCCATAAGTGCTGGTATAGCAGCACGGAACACTTGTGTAAAAGGGTAGTTCCAAGGCATCACGCCAAGAATGATACCTAAAGGCTCGTACATCACATAGCTTTCCTGTGCACCAATTGAAACATGTTCCGGGAGCAAAAATTGTTTAGAATTTTTTGCGTAATATTCACAAACCTTGGCGCTTTTTTCAATTTCAGCAATAGATTGAAGTATAGGTTTACCCATTTCAATGGTAATAATTTTGGCGTATTTTTTTTTGTTCTTTTCCAAATCTTCCGCTATCTTTTGTACCACAACTCCCCTTTCTTCAACACTCAGTTGGCGCCATCTCATAAAAGCTCTATTACTTTTATCTATCTTATTATGTATTGAAAGAGCTTTTTCAGACTCAAATGACTTGACGATTCTTCCATTGGCAGGATTTAATACTTGAATAGACATATTGGGTATACAAATTTGTTACAACATTATAGTCAAAACTTTATCCTTTCGCCAGGAGAAGATCTAAAATCGGTTGTATAACTTATAGTATTATACTATAATACATATTGATCTATGATAAAGAAAGATAAAATCACCATTGTCGGCGCGGGGCCAACAGGCCTTTATCTAGCGATTTTATTGGCACAACGAGGCTTCCAAGTAGAGATATTTGATCGACTCAGTCCTACTGAATTTGCTCAGCATTCTTCTTCGCGCTCTTTTAGCATATCATTCTTTAAAAGAGGTCTTGATGCTCTAGAAAAAGTTGGCGTTTTGTCGGAAATCACAAGACAGGCCGTTTTTTTGAAGGGTACGGTAGTGCACCCTCCATACGCATCTACTGTTTATGTGGAAC
>CAZPYR010000053.1:0-8861 GCA_964590815.1 uncultured Gammaproteobacteria bacterium
GTTTTCTTGTAACCACGTATCCATACCTGACTCCTTATAAGCTCTGCGAAGAATAAAGGTATTGCCTCCTAGTACCCAAACCGAACCAACTTCGGTTAGTTTATTTTTTAACATCTCGGGGTTTCCAAAGTAACTTCTCAAATCTAATTCCTCCGGAATTAAACCCATCTGTAGGAGACCAACTTTTTCGCTCTTGAGACGTACTGAACGTCTATCTAAATCCGTATAAATATCTAACGCGTTTGGAATAATAGCGATTTTTTTATTTTCACCTATTAAATCTGATAAAACCTGAGAATTGTCACCAAACTTGTACGACGAAAGGTAAAGTTTCATAAACGAATTTTATCAGAATATAACGGCGAACGTCCAGTTGGGATGAAGAAAATTCACGGTTAAAACGAATTAAAAAATATGAAAAATATAATACGTTCCTACATAGTCCACGAGAGCCCGCAAATTTTGTAGCTCCCATCTACCACATTCAAAAGTTATTATTATGACTCAGAGTCCAGGATAATAACTTCTCCGTCATGAAGAGTTCAGCCGCAGATTTTCCGGATGACGTCCCGGATTTAGAGCCAGATTTGCCAGCTATTGGCAGTCTGACGTTGCTATACGGCGTGATCGAAACTACGATCCATAGTCCTTTCAATTTTAAAGATATCTCCTGTATAGCGTGATTTGACAAAAACACGCTACACAGGTAAAATGGTGTCATGAAAATTCATTTATCTAATAGCAGTTACTTAGGCAATTTTGAAACGTTTTTACGTACATTTGATCCGTCAAATGTCACTGAACTTAAGATAACAACCCATGATAAATGGGTTAATGTTCACCCTGTGGTACTTACAATTATTGCTGCACTTGCAACTACAATACAAAATCCAAAAAAAATTTCAATTGATGAAATCACCGCTACGTCTGGACACTACTTAGATCGCATGGGACTATTTAACTTTTTAGGAAAACAATCTCCTTTTACTATAGCAGAGCATGAGCCAGCTGGACGATTCATTCCATTAACACAAATTCGTACTCAAGAAGAACAAAGCAAGTTTATAAAAGAAATGATCCCTTTACTTCATCTGGCTCCTCATCAAGCTGATGCAATCAAATATACAGTTGGCGAACTTGTAAGGAATGTACTAGAACATGCTGCAACAAAAAATGGTGCCTTTGTGGCTGCTCAGTATTATAAAGCGACCAATACTGTTAGGCTAGGAATTTGTGATACCGGAGTGGGGATAAACCAAACTATTAATCGATCTTGGCATGCAAAAACTGACATAGAGGGTATTAAACTAGCATTAACACCGGGTATAACCGGGACTACAAGAAGGGAAGGAGGCAATGCTGCAAATGCGGGGGCTGGTCTATTTTTTATTAAATCTATGGCAATGGTTTCCAGAGACTATTTTATAGTTTATAGCGGGTCGGGCCTATATAAATTGACTAAACGAGATAAAAGGACAAAAGGCTTTCCTCGTTTAAAAGCTAACCCTAATAATGATAAACATTCAGAAACTAATAAAGCACCACTATTCCCCGGAACAGTAGTAGCAATTGATATCTCCCTCAAGGAAACAACTGAATTTACAACATTGTTATCGACTATTAGAGCGGCCTATACAGAAGCCGTCAAAGAGCGGAAAAAACAGCATTATAAACAACCTCGTTTTATCAATTAATGAATTTATGTTGATAAAGATAAACGATCTAACTGGTGATTTTGCGGAAAATAAAGATGTAGCAAAAGATATCAGGATCAACCAAATAATGCCATCTCTCAAATTAAAAGAAGAAATCACCTTAGACTTTACGGGTGTAAGTGGAGCGACTCAATCATTTATGCATGCTTTAATAAGTGATGGCATCCGTAATTATAGTGATACTTTTTTTGACCTAGTCCTTTTTAAAGGGTGCTCTCCTGTAGTTAAGGAGGTAGTAAATATAGTAGCTGAGTATATGCAAGAAACTGAATAAATAAGCTTGCTATAAAAATCTTTGCCTAAAATAATCATTGGAACTATAATACGCTCCTACATAGTCCACCAGAGCCCGCAGTGATGATTACTTCGTAGTTTTATACATTCAATAGCAAAAATCCTGACCTACAAATACCTACAAGGACAATACCTATTTGTTTGCATATTTAGTAATTGCGCGTATGAGAGCTGCATCCAGTGGGTTGCTGGGATCAAGCGATGAAACTATGCCGAATGCAGATTCTCTTCTTAGAGAATTTGATACATATCTTCCTAAAATCGTCGATACGTTGCGATAATAGGACTCATCATCCAGCTCATACGGGATAGCTCGTAAAGCTTTTTGTAGCGCTGCAACAGCAGGTTTTTCATAATACTGTATTATCTGTTCCGCTTCCTCGTGCAAAAGTGCTTCTGCTACAGGATGGTTCCCTTGAGCGTACTTTGCTACAACTTGTGACACGTTTTTTAATTTCATTTCTACTTTTTCACTGGGTGGACGATTGCGCAACAGTTTGCCTACCTCTGTACGAAATAATCTGGTTTGAAAATCAACAATGACATCTTTTACTTTCAAAGCTCTTCCATTTCCTCGGATTGTAGCATAGGCCCCTTTTTGAGGATCATATATGTCGAGTGCATCTCCGAGTTCATCCCTTTTAAAATCATCGTATAATGCATTGATATTTTCAGGGCTTTCAAAAGCAACTGGGCTTTCGGGGGTTATGATGCCCAAATCGACCATCCATTGCAGGGATTCTGCAAGTGTAAGCTCTACTTTTCTATAATTAGACTCAGATCCCACAGGAGCTGCTCTATCATCGAGCATCCGGGCGGCCCACTTATTGAGGGCTTGCTTTTTCCTTTTATTTTGCATCTCTTTTACCATCACCCTTCCATCAGATTCAAAAAAGAGACTTATATGAGCTTCTTCATCTGTTGCATTAGCCTGGGTAGTTAGATAAATCCTCAAACCATCGGCACCAAAATCAGAATTGCCTTCTAGTTTACCAATATGTAGCTCGCCGACAGGCGCACCTGCCGCTTCCGGTGCTGTTTGTGTGGTGCTATCTGTTTTGATAAGAGTGGGTTGCCGCACTTTCTGGGCGGCATCCTTAGGCAGATGCCTCGACACTTCTATATGAGTCGCGACAGCGTCATAATATTTCTTAGCCGCTGTTTCCATCGATTCCCTGATTTCATCTGTTTGTATAAAGGCTGCATTATATAAAAAACTACTATCAGAAAGATTGGAACCTTTGGCCAAATGCAGAGCATCCAGTATGTATCCCAAAGAGGCGACATGGGGGAGCAATACAAATGGATCGGGTTTATCTATCTCGCGTATTTCGCCGATGTGTGAGGCAAATTTTGGGGGGATATCCCAGCGAGAGTTTACTGCATCGACAATACGGATCGAGTCTTGTGCCGCTTGTAACTTATCATCGAGAGTTGTTACTTGTCTTTGTACGGCAATACGATTGGCATTTTCGCTATATAGATGAGTCGGACCTTCGCCTTTGTTTTTAAGTAAATCCAACAACTTTGCAAAATGAGGATTATTCAAAAGTTCCTGTTTAGCGGTTTCATCGGACAAATCAAAAAAATCCGTAGGTATAAGATAATATTTCGTACATAAGTTAAAGAGTGTTTCTTTATCTATCGCGTCCCATGGATGCAAACCATTTTCATCGGCCAGTGCTCTCATCAATCTAAATTCATCCCGCGCAGCTATAATTTTGGCTCTTGATGCCTCTAGTTCAGCCAGGGCGTTTTCTTGCCGATCGGGTGCAATTTGATCTTTGATAAAATCGGTTGTAGACGGATCGTCTAGTAAAATTTGTATTTGCTGTTCCATACTTCCTCCCCCCTTCATATTGAGGATACTTTGATGTAAGACTCTATTTTCTCTTGCTGCAAGCGCTGTCTTTAATTCATATTCAGGGGCAAATGGAGACTTCTCAAGACCCAGTGCCGTCCACAACTCGGGGAAAAGTAGTTCGGCAGGTGTTGCCTCTATGCCATTTTGTTGTAGTACTGCATCTGCTTTGGTGATTGCCGCCCCAACATCACCGTTTCCGAGCTCCATAAGTTTAGCCCGTAGCGCAGCGGCTTCATCCTGCAGCCGCTGGGTGAAGTAGGGGGATAAATCTGGAGTCAAATCACGAGACTGAATAATAAATTGTAAGTTATACAAATCACTTAAGACTGACTGATATGGTCGAGGCGATTCTGCAGGCTGAAATTGTTGAGGTGAAGATTCTGCGTCGACTTCTTGTACGCGTGTAGGAAGGGGATCTAATTCGTATTTGACCATATAAAATATAGCTTAAATAAAATAGATCTTATTATATCATTTCATATCTATTTAGTATGTTTAAAAAATTCAATATAACTATATATAAGTTGTACCCCTTTCAATACAAAGTTATAATTCCTTATGGCAGAAACTAAAAACTCCGAACATTTAAGATCAAATGGACCTTTCATCACAATCGATGATTTTATAACAGAGTTTGATACCATAGAGCCAACCGCAAGATACAATCTACTCACTTTTCCTCAAGATAAATATGCTAAGTTACTGGCTAGACAGCATGTGGAAACTAGTATTCTACAACTACCTTCGTTAGAAATAGTAATTGCAAAAGGTCTAAGTGGTACTGAAGCTGCCTTTACAAGAGAAGAATTATTACAACTAAATCCTCAGTTAAAAGTTCATACACATCCTACAAGATTACCAAGTCCTGGAAATTTAAAAATTTTACTCGCAAACGCTGGTATATCTGAAGAGGATGCAGATATAGAAGGTCTATCTCATCTTGCATTACTTATTCCCAGTCCAGAAGATTTTACACTCGGTAGTGTCGGAGCGGAAAGAAACGAAATTTGGACTGAGTATGGCAAAACGACTTACCAACCTTATCGTACAGACTCGGAGAATCTCATACATCTTAGTCGAAAAACAATAGCCAACCTTTATAGAAGTAAACTTTTTTTATCTGTGCTGGCCGATAAGTCATTAGATATGCAAACTAAAATAGATAAATTAAACCAACCACTAAAAGCTATGGACATTTCTTTTCAAGTTACTCCTTGGGAAAAAGATGAAGAGTAATACGTTCCTAAATAGTTGAAGCCTTCAATTTATATTTTAGACTTTCGCCGTTTACGGCTCATCAGCACAGCTTTTTATATCTATGGAGTCTATGGGGGAGCTGGATAATCCAGCTCCCCTTTTCGGAATTATGGCATCCGAAAAGCCACTAATTTACAATTTACTGCACCTTATTGAGCTGGTGTCGCAGTGGGCACCGGAACTGGTGTATTTGCTGGGACCACCACCGCCGGGCTTGCAGCCGCACCGCCAATATTGAAGACACAGGGTACTTGAGCCTCCTTACACTTATCAATAGAGTCTTGCAGACCGAGCCAATATCCTGCGCTTTCGCCATACAGCGCCTGCGCATTTTTGAGGCGTTGCTGATTAATGGTAATAACACCTTCAGTGCTATCATCGGCCATTACCTCGCCACGCTGTACATCGTCCACGATGATGCGTATGGGAGTACAGGTAAATTCACCTGTACCCGGATTCTCTGGATCTGCCCACATAGAGTTTCCCGAACCACAAAACAGATCCTCCGAGTAGCCCCAATTTGCTCTCATCACGTCTGCAAAAACCTCAGACATCTTGTCCCCGAGTGCCTTATATTGAAGAGGATTGTGATTTTGCCAAACTGAATCATCGACTTCAATTGCCGCCATTCGGGCGGCTGTATCCATGGCAGGCCCGAGGTTTTCTGCGAGCATGCCATTCCAGCCTGGGGTAGAAAAGTTTGCATCGCCACCAACATCTTCCGAAGAAGCACATTGATATTTAAAGCAAACGTTATAGAAAGCCCGCATGGCCCGATCGGACTGGTTCAATGTCCACAGCGCACGAGCTGCAATAGTAATAGGAACACCACTTTTGGTTGTGGCACTAATCAGCGTACCCCGATCACCAACTACAGCACCGTTGGCATTCTTAACAGTGCCATCGTTAACGATATAGTTACGGGAATTGCACGGAACATAGTACACCCTTTCATTTACATGATTAGGGACTTGTTGACCCGGGTAAATGATGCTATGGACTTTGGCATCATTTCCATTTAGGCCATCACCTACGAGAAAGGCACAACTTGCAGTAGTAGCCGCTTGATCACAGGCTGTGAGCAGCGCAGACAACAGAACGAGAACGAAAGTGATTCTCCAGGTTAAAAAGATTTTCATGAGATACTCCTTGTTTGATCTTGCAAAAAACGTTAGGTTAGTTGGAAACTGAGTGAGCAATTTCGATAGTTTCACGATTTGCTCCCTCAACAAGTTGTTGTAACTGAGCTTCATTGACTCTCTGTGTGGCGGCATCAATCACCATTTTCCCTTTGATCATGGCGTTTTCTAAAGCGGCCCTCTTCAACTTGCCCTCATTGATTGCATTCACCATACCATCGGCCTGGGCTACCAACGCTTGAGTCCAAGCGACAACGGTACGAGGGTCTAAAGCAGGAGCTTCTAATGAATTTGCTAAGGCAGGTACCATTTGCTGTGTGGCTTGGGCAAAAAGATTCATGACCGAATTGTAAGTCTCTTCAACAGATCGATTAAATTGCTCAGCCTGCTGGGCATCTGTTAAAGTTAACCAGATCACGATAGTTGTTTTCATCGTAGGTATCGTTATACCTACTGTTTGATCGATACGTGCCGATAAGCCTAAGCTTATTGCTCGCATAGTGCGAATTTGAGGGGCCATTGCCCAGGCTACCCACAGACGTCCTTTGAAAGCAATGATCTTGTTATCAAGAAGAGTTACCAGTGAAAGCAGTTGAGCTTGTTGTTCTCCCCCTCGATCACCTATATTAGCATCGCCGACTGTAATTTCTTGTGCTTTGTCCGTAAGCAAGTCACGGATAATCTCCATGATACCGATTTTGTAAATGAGCTTTCCAATTTCCTGCTCATTTAGGCGATAGAAACTATCATAGTAGGTGACATTGCGAAGGAGTTCTTCCTTCTTGCCTTCAAGAATGGTAGTGACGAATTCAAACTTTTTTTGTAAAGTCTGAATATCATCAAGAAACGCCTGTAGAAAGGTTTTACCCCAACCTATTCTGGCCAGGATACCACCCTTCACATTGGCATATTTCTTAAGCACCTGAGGGTCATTGGGATTGTATTTGCTTCCAATTCCTCGCATATCGCGGCTGAGTGTTTGCATGGCTTCCTGCACTTCAGGGATATTTACTTCCGGTCTTTCATTAAGCATACGATCGCTTAACTGGTTTACCCCTTCCAGAGCATCCATGCCAAAAAGTGCCAATATCTGCGTGTTCTGCAGAATCTTTGCGAGCACTTCTTGAGCTTCACTAGTAGCACGCTCAAGAGTAGTACCAACAAGCAAACGCTTGCAGACCAACTGTTGGCGGGTGTCCGAAGATGGAGCGAGTGTAGACAGGTGATTCTCATGAGGGGAAGGACTGGCTAGCTGGGGAATTTTTGAAGCAAAATCCGGCGTAACTTGAAGATTAATTTGCTGAGTCATGATCTTGTCCCTTTCATACTAACGATAACGTTGAGCTTGTAGAATTTGCGTGTTTACCTTGAACTCCATTAGCTCTGAGGCATTGCCACGACGTATTGAATCGAGTACGTATCCGGCAAAATCCATAACTGACTGTTTACCGTTTTGTAACTCGTCTTGGGGTACATAGTAGTATCGGGGATTCTCCTGTATTTCAATATATTTCTTCACAACATCCGCGACTTCTCTCAAGCGATGCTGGAAAAATGCCGTATCCTTTGTCTTATTACTGCTGCTTGAATTAAAGTACTGCTCGATATCAAGACAAAGCTGATATATAGCACCTTGTAGCTCCTCATCGTTGATTTGTAAGCGATCTGCTGCAATCTGATACAGCAAACCCTTAATCTGATTAGGAGCCTTAAAAGACGCTTTACCATTTATCTGCTGATATAGCTGAAACCAATGTCGAAGTAATATACCCATTACTACAGATACCAGAAATAGCACCAAAATTAGCCATATCCCACCACCACCCTTATCTGTAGGGGAAAGGATAGCTTCTGGATGGTCCTTTTGCCATACATGCATGTTCTGAGTAAATGTTATGAGGGCTGTTGCCGGATCATTTGATACGCTTTTTGCACGCTTCATAAGGTCCGCAACAACTCCTCCAGGGAGAGCCGGAGCATAGGCCACTACTTCTTTGCCAATGGCAAGTCCGATAATGCGCTGATTTTTTAGCCTTTCAGACAAACGACTGGCAATAGTGAGCATATCTCCATCTAATTCCTGAATAGCACTTCCAGGCAACATAATAAGCACAATGTTGTCACTGCTTCTTAATGAAGCTAGAAGCTTTGCGGTGGTCGTACGGTCAGCATCGTCTAGGCCCGGAGCTACATATACAGGTGACTGCTCAAGGGCAATGGCTATTGCCGTAAGATAATCTTGAGCTTCTATAGTGCCGTGCATAGACCATAAAACTGTAACTGCAGTTAAACATCTAACTAACCAATTCATGTGCAATTCCTTTCATGCTATGAGATACAAGAGGTGAGATTTTTGTAGTCGAATATTTCCTTTCTTTTATGTTGATCACGTGTGACGTCAGTACAATTGTAAATTGTATGTTAAGGTACTTCAAACAGGAGAAATTTTATCATAACTTTGTAGCTATTTCTATAGGTTGTTTATATGGCATTCAATATAGGCACAGCGTTATTTATCACCAAAAACATTAAGCCTACGTTCCTACATGTCCACCAAAGCCCGCACTTTATATACTTCAATATTTTAAAGAT
>CAZPYR010000054.1:0-8830 GCA_964590815.1 uncultured Gammaproteobacteria bacterium
TCCCACAGAAGCTGATTTTTTTGTCCCATGAGAAAGGCTATTTGCTTGAGATAGTTTTTCTTTTTTTCAAAAGGTGTATAACCATTGATTTCAATAGTTCCTGAGGTAGGATACAAGATACCTGAGAGAATTTTCATGGTGGTGGTCTTCCCTGCTCCATTGGGGCCAATGAAGCCTACGAATGATCCTTTTTCTATATGAAAGGAAATGTTGCGAATGGCAGTTGTTGTAGTGTACTTACGATTGAAAATATCTTTGAAGATATAGCCTGTTTTGAGGGGAGATTTGTACGTTTTTGTGAGATTCTGGACGTTGATCATGCATTCATATTATAGCGAACGGGAAAACTTCTTACGTACAAAATACTTAGCTTGATACCATTTTTCAGAAATATTGCTCGCACTCATTGCTTATGACGTTAATGTCCATTCCTGTTTGCTCGCTGCGTGAAAGCTCTCCCGTAAGCTCTATCATCCTCTACCGTTTTTCTGGGTCTAGCTTTCAAGCTATTTCTGAAAAAGATATCTTTGCTCGTATTTACCCTCCCCAGCTTTGGTATCGCCTCAGAGCATATTGCCAAAAAAGTAATGAACTACCAAGTATAGCTGCTGCCATGATAAAACTAATAAGATATAACTGTGTGGTAAGTACTCCGAGTAATCCTTTGACAGGTATAGTGAGCATGATACCGATTGGAATAACAAATGTGAAAATAAATTGTATCGGTTGTTTATAAATATCTATTGGAAATGAGCCCATTTTAGTAAAATCGCGATAAATCATGATTGTATGATCGACTTCGGTAGACAGAATTCCAAGCGCTAGAATCGCGATATGAAAGCCTGTGGCTATGATGAGTGCATTGGTAACGAGAGCTATATAAAGTACCACGGAGTACAAGGTAATGCCGGGAAGCTGTGCAATGAAATAGCCTGTTATACCGATATAAATTATCGAAATACCTACATCTAGTATGTCTACCCCTCCGATAAGGATGCGCATGAACGGATGATAGGGTTTAAGAAGGATAGAGTCAAGTTCTCCAGAGACAACCAAGGGCCGAAAACGGTACACCTCACGAAACAAAAGTTGGGCCAGGCTGTCGATGATATTGTATGTCAGATAAAAAATAATTGTTTGATTGAGTGTATACCCGGCAAGTAGATTGGTGCGTGAGACCAGATAATAAACAAAGGAAAAAAACATACTAAAACGGATGAGTTTACCCACGGAAAAAAGAAGGATGCCCAGAGGGCTCTGAAGAGTTGTCTTGACGCTGTATTTGGCAAAGAGCCAGAAGATTTTGAAGTTTTTCATATTATTTGCCATAAAAACTGAATTCTTTCATCCCCCGTTTCCATAGATACATAGCAAGAAAATAGAAAATGACTGTCCACAGGAGTGCAATCCCGGCATGAAAGAAACTCATACTCGTATATCCCCTTAAAAATATGTGCGCGGGCATAAAGATAAAGTATGGAAATGGTGTATAAAGTAAGATGTTGTACAGAGTGTCGGGTAGTATATCAAGTGGGAAGTAATTGCCTGCTAGCATAAATACCATCATAAAATAAATAAAGCGAGGTGCCCAAATTTCATTGCTCCAGAAAGCTATCATAGAAACACAAAAGGAAAGAAAAAATGACATACAAATGCCGATACCTAAAAAAAGAAGTGCTATAACCATAGCACCAGCATGCTGAGGTGCTGCAACCTTAGGTTGCAGCAGCAAGAACAAAACTGCTATTTCTAAAATGCAACATGCGACATTGATCGCCTTATCAGCGATCTCTCGTGTGATAACATATTTAAAAAAAGATAGCGGTTTAAGGAGCTTGTTTATAATATCTCCCATCATAATTTCGACGCCTACCTCATGAATTTTGCTTGAGAATACAATATCAGAAAGAATACTGATTAGAAGGACATAGGAAAGCATGGTAGATTGTGAATAGCCAAAGAGCTGCTTGCTCTGAAGAAAAAGTGAAGACCAAAGAAAGTATATCAATAATAAATTTAACACAACTCTCAATCTCCAAAGAATAAAATTGAGTCGATAGACAAAGTATTGGTCCAAAGTGACACGAAATAGCTGCCAGTATACTATCATGCTGAAAGTGTATCATAGCTTAGATAGAGCGACCAATCATTGTGAGGTCGTAAACAAAGTTTCTTAGGAGATTAAGCGTCATAACAATATTTGTTTCAATTTTGCTTGTAACTTCTTTTTCAAAATGAAATACTTTATACTGTGTTTTATGGAACTTAATACTTTTTTTTCTCCCAAATCGATAGCCATAGTTGGCGTTTCTTCAAACCCGATGAAAGTTGGACATCTTGTTGCCCGCAATATGCTTGAGCAGGGATACAAGGGTGAACTTTACTTTATAAATCCTAAAGGTGAAACCATACTTGGGAAAAAAACATATGCAGATTTAAAATCCATAGGGAAATCAATTGAGCTGGTGATTTTTGCAATCCCAGCGGATATGATAATCCCGTATCTTGACTTACTTGAGGCAGTAGGTTGCAACCAGGTAGTCGCTTTTGCTGCCGGATTTAAGGAAAATCATACGCCAGAATCTGAAGCGCGTGAGCAAAAACTCCTCGCCGCGATAGAGAAAAACAACATTACTTTACTCGGACCCAATTGTATTGGCTATGTGAATGCCCATGCAGGTATCAATGCAACTTTTCTGAAATCGGTAGTACCTAGTGGCAATATTGGAATCATATCACAATCAGGAGCTTTGGGAAGCGCTTTGGTAGACCACTTTGCGGCTCAAAGTACATTGGGGATTTCTACATTTATCAGTCTAGGAAATAAAAGCAATATGTCTGAGTGTGATGCACTTGAATATATGGCTCATGATAGGCATACCGATGTTATTGGTATGTATCTGGAAGATGTGGTTGATGGTGATCGTTTCCAAGCTGTGTTACAGCAAACAGTACACCTAAAACCTGTGGTCATTCTCAAGTCGGGTCGGACACCGGGAGGGTCTCAGGCTGCAATTTCTCATACTGCCAGTATGGTGGGAGATGATAAAGTGTTTGATGCAGCGATTCGCCAGTCGGGAGCAATGCGAATCTATACATTTTCACATTTTCAGGAAGCACTTAGACTGTTTAGTTTTAAGCAAGCTCCAAAAAATCGAAATGTACTGGTACTTTCAAATGCTGGCGGAATGGGTGTGATGCTTGCGGATGAGTTATCTGAGCATTCCCTGAACTTGGTGACAATATCTGAGGAGACAACCAAGAAGTTGTATGGTGCATTTGATGAATATAAAAAAATATCGGTACATAATCCTATCGATCTTTTGGGTGATGCTAGTGCCTTTGATTATGAGAAAGCTATAAATCTCACCATGAAAGAAGAACAGGTGGGCTCGATAATAGTACTTTTGACACCTCAAGCAAATACGCAAATACTAGAAACTGCAGATGTCCTGATTGCCGCTCAGAAAAAAAATCCTAGCATTCCTGTATATCCTGTATTTATGGGAGGTGCATCGGTAAAAGAGGCGCATAGCCATTTTGAAAAAAATAAAATATCAAGTTTTAGAATATTTTCGGCGCTTCCACGTATAATCTCACGAATATGTGATGCACAGGAATATAGAGCTGAGGTTAGCGCAGAAAAATCTTTGGAAATGGCCTCTATAGATATAGTAACGTATACAACGGATATACAGACGTGTCTTATGAAGTATCTGGGTAAAAAAGTAGTTAATCAGTATGATTCTTTGAAAATCATGGAATTTGCAGGTATCGGTGCGTCGAAACCATACTTGGTGACCTCTGAAGATGATTTGAAACGAGTCATAGAGCGAGAGGGATTTCCATTGGTTGCTAAAATTTCTTCTGAAAAGATAACGCATAAAACCGAAGTAAAAGGTGTATTGACTGGTCTTAATACCTGGGATGAATTGTTGAGCGCCTACCAGTATATGACTCGACTCAGTGGTGAAAAAGAAGGGTGCTATATACAGAAAGAATTTAAAGGACAAGAATTTATCTTGGGAGCCAAAAGAGATGCAACATTTGGTACTGTATTGCTCTTGGGGTTGGGAGGAATATACGCGGAGATGCTCCATGAGACAATTAATGTACTATTTCCTTGTCCATATAGCTATTTCTCCCGTGAGATAGATAAAACGAAAATGAAAAAGTTGTTTGCTGGTTACCGTAACATGGAGGCAGTTGACATGAACGGGATGTATAGTGCCGTGTATAAACTGGGGATGCTTATGGAAGCTTTTCCTCAGATAGATGAGATTGATATAAATCCACTGATTGCCGCGGGTCAAACACTCACTGCTGTAGATGCACGAATTATTTGTCGTTGATACACATGCTTTCCAATCTCGTCAGACGTTTGTCGTGATCAATAATTTTTTCATCGTGGTTGTCGTAAATAATGTTTGTATACTCAAGCAGTTGATGAGATAATTCGGAAAATTTGTCATCGATAAATAGTTTTTGTTCAGTGAATTGCGTTTTTATATAGGTATCTTGCTGTTCAAATTTCTCTTCTACAAGTTTTTTCTGTTGTGAAAAATACTCTTCCATTCTTTTATTTTGTTGAGCAAACTTTGTATCTATATGTTTATCCTGCTGTTCAAATTTCTCTTCTACGAGTTTTTTCTGTTGTGAAAAATACTCTTCCACTCTTTTATTTTGTTGAGCAAACTTTGTATCTATGCGTTTATCCTGCTGTTTAAATTTTTCTAGGATATTTTCAGTGTGTTTTTCAAATAATTGTTTGAACAGTATAGCTATTTGATTAAGATCCAGGGATGTTAACATATGGGTAGAAAATGTTATGTATATACATACTAATTTGCATTGAAGAAAATGTCAAGAAGTATAGCCACAGTGGCTGTAGGGGCATAATGTCTCATGGCAACAAACTTTTTCCTCGCTGAGGAGCTGAACTATACGTTTATAGTTTCTCAGCAACGACCCTTTTAAGTACCAGAGATCGTGTGGCTTGAGAAATTCTTTCAGTAGCTTTGCAGCTTCAAAAACATCGGCAGCATAGACAATATTTTCTTTGGGAAAGCCATGCTGAACTGCCGACTCAATAGTATATTTGCGCAGAGGTCCAATACATACAACATAATCAAATTTCATATCAGCAATTTGCTGCCCAGTCTTGCGGTGTTCTTCCTCGGGTTTTTCTAGCTCGCCCATCTCTCCGATTACGGCAACTTTACGGCCAGGGTGCTCTATTTCGTTGAGTGATTCTAGACCAACTTTGGTACTTTCGGGATTGGCCCGCAATGAATCATTGAGTAGGATTGTGTTAAGTGGACCTTCTTCAAGGCTCATGCGTCCTCGCAAGGGACGGAGCTCAGTGGCAACGTTTATCATGCGTTCGGCTGCTGCATGTTTGTCTGACAACAAGATTTTAAATACTAGATATCCGGCCATGAGATTGCTAATATGATGTTTGCCAATGAGAGGCGTGGTGATGGTAAACGTAGTCTGTAGTTTCGTATCTTGAAATGTGGCGGTAGTGCCATCGAGGGTGAGATGAATAGATTGGGGATCTACGGTAACTTCGACATTATTATGAGAGCCTCCGTACCAATGAATGTGTGCTTTGGTGAAGGAACTCATGGACTGAACATACTCATTGTCGGCGTTTAGGATTGCATGACCATTGGTTGGTAATGTTTCTATTATTTTACGTTTTTCTAAAATGAGCGTATCGAGCGAACCCATATGTTCGGCATCGGTGTGTACGGGAGATATACCAGTGATAACTGATATGGAAGGTTTGGCAATCTGGAGATGACGTGCCATTTCGCCGGGATGATCTATCCCTAGCTCCCAAATAAGAAATTTAGTATCTGGTCTCACCTTGAGTGCGGTGATCGGGACATTGAAGGTGGTATCGAGGTTTATATCGGTACGGACAGTGGGGCCTATGGAGTTGGTGATGGCGGTGATGATTTCGGTTGTACCTGTCTTGCCTTGACTGCCGGTGATTGCAATTTGAGTGGGGTGCCACAAAGAAAGCCAGCGGGCAGCCAAGATGCGGCGTGTGGAGTGGAAGGTGGATTTGATGCCCGAAGGCTTGTATATACCCATAGTTATATAATACTTTTTCTGTCGCTTCTGTGAAAATGGGAATCTCATTATTACGCGGACTAGATTCTGTCACTCGATAGCCCCATAAAAATCGTGGCAAAGCACGATTGTTGTACGGGGCTCCCCATCTCCTGCCACCTAGTCCGCTTATTGTCTCAAGTGGCCACAAAAAGGGTATTTTCGCTCGATATGATTTAGTAAAGTGAATATATATTCCTTGGGTGATTAGCTCAAGGACTATTAATACATCTTTTTAATAGTATACCCTTCCTTTGTATCTTCGATGCTATATCCTTTGTTCTCGATTTTTTTTCGAATTATGTCGGCTGCGCTGAAATTTTTTTGCTTTTTTGCTTCAGCTCTGTCTTTTGCCAGCTGGTGAATGACTTGCGGTATGATATCATTCCATATTTTAATTTTGGCTAAACCGAGCCCTAGTACAGAATCGAAACTAGTTATAAGATTATATTTCTCGCCCACCGGGAGATCTGATGAAATAGTCTCCCATACGATTGCTAGTGCTTGAGGTGTATTTAGATCGTCTGCAATGGCGGTCTGAAATGCTTTAGTATGTTGACTGCTTATAGGGCTTTCTGAAGGATCGTTCTCATTTTTTTGTTTGATATCTCTAAAGTTTTTGCGCAGTTTGAAAAGAGCAGTTTGTGCGGCTTCAAGGGCTTCCCATGTGAAATTCATTTCCTGTTTATAGTGTGTCTGCAAAAACAGATAGCGTACAGCCATAGGATCTATATTTTTTTCCTGTAAGTCTTTAAGGGTATAAAAGTTGCCTTTTGACTTGCTCATTTTTTCGCCTTCTACTTTGAGGAAAGCATGGTGTACCCACCATTTGACAAACTGTTTGCCTGTTGCGGCCTCGGATTGGGCGATCTCATTTTCATGATGTACTGGTATGTGGTCTATGCCGCCTGTATGGATGTCTATGGTGTCACCGAGTGCCTTCATACTCATGGCAGAGCATTCTATGTGCCAGCCCGGGAAACCATCGCCCCAAGGGCTTTCCCAGTGCATGGTATGAGTCGCAAAGCGGCCAACACGCTTGAACCAGAGCGCAAAATCGGCGGGATGTTTTTTGTCTGGGTCGGCAAATACTTCTTCGCGGACTGCTTGCTTTTTATCTTCAAGTTTTTGTCCCGATAATTGTCCATAGGTTTTAAACTTGCTCACATCAAAGTAAATAGCTTGCTCTGTAGCGTAGGTATACCCTTTTGTTTCCAGCTGCGCAATGAGCTCAATCATGGTCTGGATATTATCGGTGGCTTTCATCACATTATCGGGTTTTTGTATACCCAGGGCATCCATTGTCTCAAAAAATTTATCTGTATAGTACTCCGCAACTTGCCAGACTGTTTTACCTTGTTTCTTTGCACCTTTTTCTAGCTTGTCATCACCACTATCGTCATCTCCCGTGAGATGCCCGACATCGGTGATATTCATGACATGCTGCAAGTCATGTCCGAGATATTTTAGGGTACGTACTAGAATATCATCCATGGTGTATTTGCGCATATGGCCGATATGTGTTTCGTCGTACACGGTTGGGCCACAGCTATAGAGTTTGATTGTTTTTTGTTCCTGTGGGGATGGTAATACTTCTTGGGTGCGTGAAAGTGTATTGTAGAGGTTCATATGCTTATTATACCTAAATAAGTTGCTATAATGAACTATACCATGTCTCGTCAACTTTGGACCTTTGGATTTACTGTCCTTGCTGTATGCAATCTGCTTCTTGTAGGCGGAGTGGTCTATTTGTATCAGCAGAAAGCTGAATTTCATACTCCCCTTGCATCTTTGCCAAAAGTACCCAAGACTCCTCTGTATTCCTATGCCTATGATACGATGAAAAAGACAGCGTTTGAGGCACAAGAAATGTCTTTTGATGAGCCGATAGATGAGACCCCGGAATATGAGACACGTATGTTTTATTTTCAAGTAGAAGGCAAAAAAGTAAGTGGACTTGCGCATATACCCAAAACTGAGGGGAATCATCCAGTAATTGTCACGGTGCGAGGGTTTGTAGACCCTGCTATATATAAGCCGGGAGTGGGTACGATGAGAGTAGCTCAAGAACTAGCTAAAAAAGGATATATCGCTCTTGCGCCTGATTTTTTGGGTTATGGTGAATCGGAGATGCCGGGCATACTGCCTTTGCAGGATCGTTTTCAAACCTATCCGACGGTGATACAACTCATTCAAAACATTGAACATTTAAACATCTCATTTCAAGATGCAGCTATGGATACGAAAGCTGATCAAGAAAAGATTGGGATATGGGCACATAGCAATGGTGGACAAATAGCGCTTTCAGTACTTGAGATGACGGGAGAAACATATCCTACAGTACTGTGGGCACCTGTATCTAAACCTTTCCCCTACTCTGTGCTCTACTTTACCGATGAGTTTGAAGATGATGGTCGTGCTCTACGGAGAGTCATTTATCAGTTTGAAGAAGTATACGATATTCAACGTTTTTCGCTCACAAACTATCTTGATAAAATCAGGGCTCCTTTGCAACTTCATCAGGGTGGACTCGACGATGCTGTGCCTGCGCGTTGGTCTGACCAACTCTATGATAAGTTAAAGGAAAAAGACAAGGAAATTGAATATTTTACCTATCCTGAAGCTGATCATAATATGCAACCGGACTGGACTACAGCAACGATCCGGAGTATATCGTTTTTTGATGAGAAACTGAGATAATGATGAGTCG
>CAZPYR010000055.1:0-8762 GCA_964590815.1 uncultured Gammaproteobacteria bacterium
TCAGTAGATTGCGGAAAGTTTAACCGTAGCCAATCGCATTTGTTGAGCGGTGCATTTCCCACATTTACTGGGGTATTAGTGGGCGCAGGCGACGGTGCGGTGGCGATTGGGATGATGGCCGGCCCGCTGTCGAGCGGCAGGGTGGTAATGATTTGGCCATCCTTGATGATCATTTTTGTGTCCAGGACACCGTCATTATTGGTGTCCACGGCCACAATTTGACCATCGGCGGGTGGCGGGGTAGCCACCGATGTAGGTGGCACCGTTTGCGCTTCGGCGGTTTGGGTAGCTGCAATGGCGCCTTCGGGCGTATCCACATTGGGTGAACAGCCAAAAAAACCTAAAGCAGCCAACGCAAGGATCACATATACGAGAGATTTTGGTAAATTAGTTACCTTTAACATTGTTCAACTCCTTCTGAAGTCGGCGAATTCGAAGCCACATTACCATGAGAATAAACACGGCGGCGCCTGCAAATACAGCGCCAAGAAAACGAGACGCATCCCAGCCTAGAAACAGTTGACTGTAAATATAGGGGTGGTTTAATAGCCATAAGGCCCCTAGGAACGCTACTACAGTCGAGAGGACAATTTCCGTAATATGGTAAATGAAGGGTACTGGCACGTCTTCTTGTGCCACTTGCACGAATCGTTCCCGACGTGACATTTTGTCTTCTCCCGACGGTCTCCAGTTTAAATCTACACCGCAGCGACTGCAATGCGTAGCTGATACTGGATTTAATCGTCTACAAATAGGATTTGGACAGGGTACTTCCTCATCAAAGTTGGGTTGATATGTTACATTCTGGGACATAAAATTCTCCTTCTGTCTTACATCACTTTTTTCACCTCTGGCAGCTAGAAGTGCTGCCAGTAAGAACCAAAATTTACTTATAGATCACCTCCTACACTGGCTTTTCACACCATTGAGAAAAGCTCACCGTTTCGATTTGTCTTTTTACCACTACACAATGTAGTGGTTTCTCCCGAGTAGACCAACTCGGTGCTAAGCACTCCCTCCAAAGTGCATAAAAATGACCACATACACGAGCACATAATCATTTTTATACACTTGAAGGGAAGAGAGACTAAATAAACATATCCCTAGTTATTAAGGTGCTTGCTACGAAGTATTCCTTCACAACAATTGAGCTCGCAGTGCAAGCCGTTTTGTATGAAGCAATAATATGTAGACACAAGTCGGTATTATACCATGAATACTATAGGTTTTCAATATAATTATGTAAGAATTGTGCAAAAAAGCAGTGCATACACGGGTTTTATCTTATGTAAGTATGTAATATCAACAACGGGATTTATTTTTAAAAAGAAATAAAATAAAAATGTAGGTAGAAATTGTTATTATAGGACTATCAAGTCCGGGGACTTAAAAGGATTTTTCTGTAGTTTCGTCTACAGATTGTTGTAAAAGCCTGAATCCGGTAAGAACATTCAAAAGCGAAGTCATAGAAGTGGCATCGTTCGTAATATGATGAGGAAGCGTGAGTACCATAGATTCACTTTTTGCACAAATTTCAGGATCAATTCCCCTTGCATGCAACAGCTGTAATACACTTTTATAGGTATACGTGCCAGTCTGTCTGTGGCCTTCCTCGGATTCTTGTATGAGCTCATCTAGAGTTTTTTGATGCTCTGCTAGTATTTGTTCGAGAGAAGTAGAGGATGAGGCTACAGTAAGAGGAATATGCGGGTACTGAAGGAGGAGCGCAGCAAGCTGCGCGCAATGTAGATGTCGTTGAGGATCCTTTTCACTCGCTTCATATGCGCTCAGAAGGGGATTATCTATATAAAAACTTACTGAGTCACCAGAAACTCTATCTGGTTGAGTACGGCGGAAAAGATATGATGAATTATATATTGGATTTTGTTCAATACTCATAACCTAATTATATTGATATATTAGCCTAAAATGACATTTTTCTACATATGAAATAGGTAGAAATATGTATTTTCTAAAATACACATTATTCTATATAGGTATTGTCACAACAATATTCCTTTACTTGTCCACAAGGTATCCACAATAACCGTTCTAATAATATTATATTAGTTGATTCAAAAGATAGAGGAAAGAAACTGCCGAAATGAAGAAGTACGTAAGATGAAAGAATGGGATGGGTGTCGTTAGGAAGCGGAGTACTTGCGTAGTATTACGCCTGCACCTAATCCGGCGATCTGCAAAGCCCCCAATAATAGTCCAAACTCCGCTCCAGCTTTGGGTGCCACTTTGGGCGTGCCGCTTTGAGTCATAGAAACTTGTTTTTCAATACAAAACTGCGCTGTATCATCGTCTGCTGCATTTCCAGAGCGACCTGATGCAATATTGTTGATACAAAACGTACCTTTGTCGGCCGGAAGCTGATTTTGTGGCTTAATTTGAACAATGAGGTGTTCTATGCGTTCTTCTCCACTTTTTAATTCAGCATATTGCCAGCTAATAGTACGGTCCTGACTATTGTAGTCTCCTGGGCCTTCAACGGCATCTATAAATTGAGGTAATTTATCCATCATTTGGATATTGGTGATCTTAGCATTGGAGGTGTTTTTTACTTTAATTTGGAAATATACACGCTCGCCAGCGGTAAAACGAGGATCTGAAGCTGAAAAATTGTCCGTATACTGTATAATCCCACCTTTGGTAGCCGTACCTCGACTCACCTGTTTGTCTACAAAAAGACTAGTGGGGGAGGCAGCAGCGCCATATTGGCCATACTGATCTGATCCAGCACCTGCATATACATGGTGTGGCATAACAAAGAAAAAGGTGGCTAGAATAGGCAAAAAGTATTTCATAAGTAGCCTATATTATATTATAGGATAGAGTAAAAGTCAACTATAGGATAGCAAGAATTATGTAAGAATTATACTATGAATCCCGTGTGATTGAGTTTATACAACCTCATATCCAGATCCAGGAGTATGCTTGATATAATATCGTATGAAACTTAATGCAAAGCAACTGCGAGAAATAGATCAGGAGCAGGTAAAAGATGACGCTCAACGTCTTCCACGTCGGCCGTTGTATTTTATCTTAGAGAATATCTATGATACCTACAATATAGGGGGTCTATTTCGCTTGGCAGATGCCTTGGCGATCTCAAAGATGTATATCTGTGGCGAAACAGAGATCCCGCCTAATCACAAGATAGTAAAAGCGTCGGTTGGGACCTATAAAGTTGTGCCATGGGCATATAAAAAGACGGCGCAGGAAGCTATAGAAGAACTGCGAAAAGAACAAGAAAGCGTCAAGATCGTAGCTGTAGAACAGGATGCGGCTTCTGTGCCTTTACAAAGCGCTGATTACGCGTGGCCTGTGGCGCTTTTGGTAGGGAATGAAACATATGGGGTACTCCCTGAAACTTTAAAGCAAGTTGACCACATAGTAGAAATACCCATGTGGGGGATAAACAAATCATTAAATGTCATAGTTTCTGCGGCTATTGTATCGTACTATCTTTCAATGAAGAAATCTGATATACTATAGGTTAATTATGGAGAATGACCCATATACACTTCTAGACATACCAAATCCTTATTTTGAGTTACGAAATAAGCCTGAACCCGAATCGCGTTTACCCTCTCTACTCGGGAGTTTGGCTGGTGTGGCTATGCTTGGACTGACAGCTTATGCGGGTGTGGAAACCATGGGAAATCATCAAGCTACAGTGATGGTTCGCACGTGGTCTCAAGTAGATATACTTCACAAAACAGCACTACTGCCCATAACAGCAGAAGAATATATTGACAAAAATAGAGATATTATAAGCCAAATTGAGCAAGAGTATGATCTACCGCCAGGTGTATTATTGCAGCTTGCGTATCAGGAACTAGGTAGCAAAGATAAAAAGACTTTTTTGGGTATGGAGGCTTTTTCAGAACAATTTATAAAGGCTTTTGTAAATGATATTCGCGCCCAATTTGGCGATGAGGGAGATATGTCACGAAATGGAGCCTCACACCTAGGTTCATCGTTCGGGCTGCTAAATGTAAAGCCAGGACTCATAAACCAGACAGTCATTGAAGGCATAAAGAATGATGAATTAAGACAGCAGTTACTTGCACAATATGACTGTGCAAAAGGTCATGCGTCAGATGAGCAAATACGGCATCTGGCTACCAAATTTGATGTGTCGCTTGAACTGGTGGCATTGTGGAAGCCTTACTTACTGGATTATGCACAAGCACAAGACATGTCTGAGGAAGAAATTCAGAGGCTTTTTGCACTTCTTATATCTACATTTCCTCAGGAAGAATACGGCAATAAAGAAAATCATTACTACTGGCTTAAAAGGGATGGATTTGCAGTGCCAAAAGGGAGCCCTGAGAGGGAATCGAACCCTCGACCTCATTCTTACCAAGAATGCGTTCTACCACTGAACCATCAGGGCAATTTGCTCATTGTAACATAGCAGGGTACATTTTTCATTGTAATAAAATAGTTGCTTCATGTTCTTTCTCCTGTACTATATTCCCGCAGCCTTCCATTTTGTGAAAGAGGCGACTCAGGCGGTGATTTTATGAAGATTAGTATGCGAAATATTGCTACAATAAGGCATGCCACGGCAAAAAGAAGAAGACGAACTCATAGAAGATAAATCGATTTCCTTTATGGTGTATTTTAAAGGGTTTTTTTTATTGGCTCTGGTGTTCGTGGGGATGTTTATGATAAATAGATTGTCAGAGAAGCCATCTGCAAAGGAGCCCGCCCCAGTACATTCGGCTACTCAGAAGTCCTTGGTTTCACTAAAAAATACAGCCGAAACGTATATGAAAGAACATGTGCAAAAGGAAGGGCTCTATAAGAGCCTAGAAAACACGTCTGGCCAGGTCATGGGGGAGGCAACAGCGGCAGCAGATCTTGTGGTAGAAAAGGCGACCGATACAGTGGCAGACTATCTATACAAACATACTCTGGAAGTGGTAGTAGTAACTTTGATTGAGAAATTTCCAGAGCGTCAGAAAGATCTTTTTATAAAGCGTTATTGTGAAGATCATACGTGTAAATAATTTCTATATTGACAATTGGCAGAATAATTGGTAGACTGCTAATGTACGGTTAAAAGTTCACAGTAATTGTCATCCCGAGCAAGTTGCGAAGGATTCAGTTATATTGAATGATTCTTCGTTTGACTACAGTATACTCAGGATGACTTAACATAAAAGAAAGGAGGTGAAGAACATGACAAATATACGACTTGTTTCACCATTATCTAGACTTTTATATCGCCCCATGATGCAAGATTGGGAAGAACACTGGCCTACCATGACAATGACCGATGGAATTGATGTATACGAAGAAGGAGATAAAGTATGTGTAAAGGCTCCAGTACCTGGTATTCCGGCCGAAAATGTAGATATTGAGTTTGAAAATGGTGTTCTTCGCATAAAGGCACGTTATGAAGAAAAACAAGAGGAAAAAGATAAAAAACGTGTTGTTTATAAGCAGGAACGTATTTCTGCTTTCGAGTATACAACCACGTTACCACGCCCCGTAGATGCAAAATCTATCGAGGCTGAAGTAGTAGATGGTGTACTCAAAGTAACTGCCACTATTGCAGAAGAAGCAAAACCAAAAAAAATCCCGGTAAAGGTGCAAAAAGAAAAGTAACCTTTTTTGGGTAGAGTGTAAAAAGCGCGCTGCTCACGCAGCGCGCTTTGAACTTCACATATTAGATAATATTCTTAATTGTTTTTCTTGCCAAAATCTGGTATCCTCTAAAAACTATGGACATCAAATATATTGGACATTCCTCATTTTTTATTCGAACTCGTGACGCCAAAATCGTGACTGATCCTTTTAACCCTACAACTGTGGGTCTCAAGTATCCCAAGACAGAAGCAGATATCGTGACACTTTCTCACTTGCACGACGATCATAGCTATATGGAAGGGATCAAAGGCGAGCCGCTTTTTATAGATTGGCCAGGAGAATTTGAAAAAAATAAAGTGCGTATCTTTGGCTTTCAGACATTTCATGATAAGAAGAAAGGGGAAGAGCGTGGTCCCAATACAATGTTTAAATTCGAAGCAGATAATTTAAGTGTATTACATTGTGGTGACCTAGGGCATTTATTGGAGGATTCTATGATTGAGGAAATTGGAAGTGTAGATATACTTCTTATCCCAACAGGCGGCTTTTATACAATCAATGCTCAGGAGGCTGCTAAAGTAGTAAATGAAATAGAGCCAGCTCTCGTAATACCTATGCATTATCAGCAATCTGGTATGAATGAGGAACTGGCTGTAAATATGCAACCAGTGAGTGATTTTCTAAAAGAAATTGGCGCAGCAGATACGCAACCTGTAGATAAGCTTACTATAAAAAAAGAAGATCTCAATCCAGATGAGTTGAAAGTAGTTGTGATGAGTATATCTGTGTAAAAGTTTGTAATTAAGAGATAAGAAAGAAGAGAGAAGAAATATGTATTTTTTCTTTCTTAATTCTTCATTCTTAATTATTGTAATTTCTCTGAAAGCTATTTCTTGTTGTCTTCTTTATGAAAGTTCGGTACGATTAATATCCCTATGGCGCAATCTTCAACAAAAGATCCGTTTCGAGTTCCACCGCATGATTTACTGGCTGAAAAAAGTGTCCTTGGTGCTGTGCTTATTGATACTTCAGCTATTTCCACTGTGGCCGAATTTTTGAAATCTCATCATTTTTATCAACGTGAACATCAAGTAATCTTCAATGCAATGATTAAGTTGTTTGAGAAGCAGCAACCTATAGACGTCATCACGCTCAGAAACCAGCTACAGAGTGATGGCGAACTTAAAAATGCAGGAGGACAGGAATACTTGGGTGAAGTCGTAAATGCCGTACCCACTTCAGCTTATGTAGAACAATATGCTCATATAATCCGCGCTCATTATACAAAAAGAAAACTGATTGAAGTAAGTTCGCGCTGTGTAGAAAAAGCATTCGAAGATAAAGGTGAAATAAAACAACTCATAGATGAAATTGAATCAGAAATTTTTGGCCTCGCGCAAGAGCATCAGCATCGTGATTTTATACCGCTTAAAGAGCTGCTGACCACGAGTTTTGAGAGACTTGAAGATTTTATGAAGAGTGGAACTCATACACGAGGTGTAGCTACGGGTTTTTCAGGGCTTGATAATAAGCTTTCGGGACTTATGCCAGCAAACTTGGTGATTCTCGCCGCACGGCCGGGTGTGGGTAAGACAACATTCGCTTTAAATATTGCTCTCAATGTGGCTTTAAAAGACAAGAAACCAGTTGGATTTTTTTCTTTGGAAATGAGCAAAGAGGAACTTGTTGACCGTTTGCTCGTGGGTCATTCGGACATAGACGCATGGAGACTAAAAACTGGGCGCCTCACCGACGATGATACGAAGCGTATCGTGTCGGCCATGGGCGATTTGGCAGAGGCACCAATTTATATTGATGATACACCAGGGGTATCTATACTTGAGATGCGTACAAAAGCCCGAAAGCTAAAGGCTGAAAAAGGATTGGAGCTGTTGGTAGTCGACTATTTGCAGCTTGCTGATTCGGGTCGTCGATTTGATTCGCGTGTGCAGGAAGTTTCGTTTATATCTTTGGGACTCAAGAATCTGGCGCGCGAGCTTCAGATACCGGTGCTTTCCCTTTCTCAGTTATCGCGAGCGGTAGAACAGCGAAATGATAAAAAACCTCAACTTGCTGATTTGCGCGAATCGGGTGCAATTGAACAAGATGCTGACGTTGTAATGTTCATTTATCAGGATGATGACGGTGGGGATCTACTAGATAACAATAGTCAACGTATTATGAAGATTAGTATTGCAAAACATCGTAATGGACCGACTGGAGAGATAGATCTCTTGTTCCGTGGTGATAGAGTGAAATTTTACAGTGTGGATAAATCTCACGATCTATAATTATTCACCCATATCTTTGGAAATAAGCTCGCGGATATAATCTGCCTTACTAATAGCAAATTCATGAGCCTTGTCGTTTAGATATATATCAATATCCCGGCTGAGCATAAGATTAAAACGATAGGTGAGTCTCTGCTTTTTTGCTATTTTAATAAAGTCTTTGAGCAAATTATCCAAGTCTTCATCAGCATTTTTATATGATTTGACATTTACGAGACGGCTAGACCCGATGACAATAGGAGTGCTATTTACTTCTTTTTGAAGCATAAGAACCGGCTTGTGCTGCTGAAGCGCTAGAGTGATAAGACGGCCTAGATTGAAATTGGACTGAGTAGCTTCCACTATTAGAGCATCGGCTTTTTTGATCTCTTTGGTAAGCTGTGAGGCATGATCTTCATGTGCGCCGGTATCATGGGGGAATGTGCCATCGTATAAGGTGTTTTTTGAATCTTCTATTTTTTTGCAGATTTCTTTATAAAGTTTTTTTATATTATCATTGGCTGTTTCTGGTGCTAAAAATACAATATACATATATTAAGATTAATATTTAATGATGGCCCGTTTTCTATCGGGCGCGAAATTTTTACTATCAGCTATATATAATATAACTGAAAAATGTTTACGTAATTAGTATACAATAAACAATTATACAATAGCATATAACATATGAAAGTTGAAGATATCTATGTACAGTATCACATTATGCCGTCACTTTGTACTCATCAGTATAGAGTAGCGGGTGTCGCACAGTTTTTATGTGACGCATTGCAGATAGTAGATGATAATATTATTGCAGCATGTCTACTTCATGACATGGGAAATATTATTAAATTCGATTTAAATTATTTTCCAGAGTTTAAT
>CAZPYR010000056.1:0-8742 GCA_964590815.1 uncultured Gammaproteobacteria bacterium
CTTCAGTCTTGGGAAGACTGACTGAGATCTCTGCATAGCATGTCTGCTGATGGATTGGCACTGGATAATGTATGATACCTTCGACTCCACGCTCGGCCATATGCTGTTTGAGCTCATCGCGTGATGGCGCCTGGATGACATACAAATGATAGGAATGCTCTCCTTCACTTCGCTCTTTGGGAAGGGTGAGCTGGGTGACTTTCGAAAGTTTTTCTGTATATTTGGCGGCAATTGCACGGCGATTTTGTACCCAGCCATCGAGATGGCCAAGTTTGGCGCGCAGTATGGAGGCATGCATTTCATCAAGCCTGCTGTTGAGGCCTTTGATGAGATGATCATATCGAGTCTTCTGTCCATAGTTTCTGTACAGCTTACATTGGTTATAGAGCTGTTCATCATCGGTAAGCAAGGCTCCACCGTCTCCATAGGTGCCTAGATTTTTGGTTGGGTAAAAACTAAAACAGCTTATCTCTCCATGTGAACCTGCGTACGCGCCTTTATATTTGGCTCCATGTGCCTGACAGGCATCTTCGATATAGTGAATATTGTGCTTTTTTGCAATTGCTTGAAGGGCTTCGATATTGGCTGCTTGCCCAAAAAGATGTACAGGCATGATGGCTTTTGTTTTGGGGGTAATAGCGGCTTCAACTTGCACTGGGTCCATGTGATAGTACTCATCGATATCGACAAATACGGGGGTGGCGCCGGTAAAACTTATGCCAAGGCCGGTAGCTACTGCTGAATTGGAGACCGTGATGACTTCATCGCCTGCCCCAATACCGAGTGCCATGAGGGCAATCTGGATAGCCTCGAGGCCATTGGCCACACCGATACAATATTTTTTTCCAATATATGAGGCAAATTCTTTTTCAAATTCTTCGACTTCGTGACCTAAGATATACCAGCCACTATTCATAACTCTCTGGTATGCGCCATCTATCTCCGGTTTTATACTTTCATATTCACGGATAAAATCATTCATGCGAATCATAGATTTTGTATAAAATTGATAAATTCATCATAGCTGCGAATATAATCTGACTCTTCAAAATACTCAGATGCAAATACAACAAGTACGGCATCGGGCGAGAAATCGTGCATCTCGTGCCACATAAGAATATCGAGATACACACCTTCGTTGGGTTTGTCTAAATGCACTATTTCACGTTCTTTTCCATTATCTAGTGTCACTTTTACCGAGCCTCGTATACAAAAAAGGGTCTGTTTGGTCTTTTTGTGTGCATGCTTGCCTCGTATAGCAGAATTGTCTACATTAAAAATATAATATACACGCTTAATATCAAAGGGAACGGCTTTTTGGCCTTCTACTATACACAGTCCAGCTTCATCTGAAATATATTGAGTTTCGACTATGTATGATAATTTGGTTGGCTTTGTGTTCATAGTTATAAGATTACGTTCGTTAGCGTGTTAACGGGTTTACGTGTTGATAATTTTGTGTTGATAATTTTATGTTGATATTAGTATGTACTATTTTTTAACGCGTTAACTCTTTAACTCGTTAACTGAGTAACTAGGTTTATGCTCCTTATTGATAATATATTCAAAAAAATCTCGGTATTGGGCGACTACTCGATCCCACGTGTACGCGCGGGCAAAATTGCGAGCAGCTATCCTCATATTACTATTCGTTTCTGGATCTGTCGCCTGGAGCATCTGGGCTGCATAGGCCTCGATATCAAATGCAGGTGCTTTGAGGGCTACATCATCGGACATCCAGCGTCCTTCGGGCAGATCAAATGAAACAATTGGCATACCCGATGCAAGCGCTTCAAGCGCCCACAATGACAGCTCATCATGGCGTGATGGGAATGCGACAAACAGCGCTTCTGATATAAGTTTTGTTTTCATATCTCCATATGCGCCTCCTGTAAATGATACAGTATCTTGTATACCAAGTTTTGATGCGAGCTCTTTTAGTTTTTTTTCGTCTGATCCATGACCGGCAATAACCAGTGGGTATCCTATGCGTTCTGCAACCTTGGCATAACTTTGCAGGAGCAGGTCAACACCTTTTTGCCATATATCAAGTCGTCCTAAAAAGAGTATATGCTTTGGTTTGTGGTGTGGTATTGCAAAAAATTCTTCGCCTACCCCTTGTGGGATAATACGATATTCAATGTGTGGATTGAGTTTTTCAATCTTGGCACTATCTATATCTGAATAGGCGGTCATGTATTTGTAGTATTTGATCCCCCATTGTTCTACCCAGTGAAAAGGAATATGATATTTTTTGGCAAATTCTGAAGCATTGAACATGGTCGGTATACCGACAACTGGAATACGCGTAAATGCGGGAGCAAAGCTCACTGAGGTGGGCGCGTTGAAATTTTCGACAATCAGATCGGCGTTTTTGATAGTTCGTACAAAAAAAGGTATATTGGCCAGGAACCAGATATTGGTAAACTGGGGATTTGGATGATCTATGCCAATATGTACATATTTGAGGCCATCTTCTGTATAGTCTTTGTAGCCTGGATATTTGGAAGAGTAGATGGTGATATCGTAGGTATCGGTGAGACGCTTGAATACTTCCCGAGTAGCTCGGGCTTGTCCGGAACCCCAATGGGAGCTCCTCAGATCGTCCATATCGATAACGGCTATTGTTTTTCGGGTGTAGACCATATTGGAGTATAATTATAACCTATATTATTGTTTTTTGGTAGGTCAAAAAGTAGTTGCATAGCGTTATGGCTACTTCTATCCCATGAAAACTGATTGGCCCATAGAATTGAGCTTTTAGCCATGGCAGCTCTTTTTTCGTGGTTGAATATAAGATGCAAAATCTTTTCAGCAAATAGACTGTCGTTGCCGTACTCGACAAGATAGCCAGTCTCTCCATGACGTACTGCATCGCGCAAACCTGATACGTTGGAAGCTACAACAGGTACGCCACACGCATTGGCTTCGAGAGTAGTAAGAGACCAGCCTTCCATAAAGGATGGCTGCACAAATACCCAACTTTGCTGGTATAAGGCAATTTTACGGGCCTCTGACAACTTGCCGGTAAATTCTACATTTTTCTCTATACCCAGCTTTTCGACGAGCTTTTTCAAGTAACCCATTTCTTCCCCATCTCCGCCAATGACAAATTTTACTTTTGGAGAAACTTCAAGTACAGATTTTGCACTTTTGAGAAATACATCGATACTTTTATATCGTTTTAAACGTCCAATATAGGTCACAACTGGAATTGCGCTCTGATGGCCTGGCTTGTACTTTTGGGTATCTACACCATTATAAATAATGACGGGTTCAATATTTGAAAGATGTTGGTCTTCTATTTCTTTTTTAGATGATTCGGAAACAGTGATGATTTGCACGTTTTTATATACAAATGGCATGATCTTGATTTCTAAAAAGGTGGCCAGACCAGCAAGTGGCTTGATGAGAGAATTTCGGAACACTTCCTGATGGACATGATGAATGAGTAAGTACGTTTTTTCACTTGCGTAGAGAGGGGTGAAAAAAGGAATGCCATTTTCACAGTCGATGATGATATCGAAGTTGCCTCGGAAACGGAGAATATAGTATAAAAATGCCCAGACATATACCATATAAAATCCACCGCGACGTATGACCTGGACACCATCTATAGTCTCATTTCGGGGGTTTCGGCCATCGTTGCCTGAGAATAGTACGACGGTATTGCCTTCTTTGACAAATCGTTTGGCAAGCTCATGTACATAGAGTTCTGCTCCACCGGCATAGACATGTTTGGTATCTCTCCAATTGAATATAAGTATTTTTTTACCTTTTTCACTGACATACCCATTGGGGAGTGGCAAGAATACACAGACAAGATCTATGACATTTTTGACAAAAAACTTGCCATTTTGCTGTAATAAATGTAGAAGTGCCATAGAGACGATATTGAATGTAGATACATACATCATGACATTTACCACATCTTCTATGGAACTATGATACATGTTGATTCCTATAAACAATATAAATGTGTTGATGAGTGCCAGTATGGGGAAGGAGTAATGGTGACGTGATAGATGATATGCCAATATGGTATTGGTGAGGGTGATATTGGCTATGGCGATACTGTACTGAAAGAGGTATGGCAACTCGGCTATAATTTTGTCGCCAAATAGGAGCGGCATGGTATACCAGCCAAAGACGCCAACTGCCATAAACATCAGCATGGTAAGTGCGACCGTGACACCAAAGATGAGATTAAAGGTATTGGCTGGATTTCTATGTTGACCTATATCACGACTAATAAATGGTATGACAAAACGATCGGTAAGAGATCCAAAGAAAAAGATCATTTTACCCGCGAGTGAAAGGATTGCGTACTGGCCTGCCTGGAGGGGCAAATAGTGCTGAACAAGCAAAATGTCAATACTTATATAGGAGAATACAGACAATCCATTTAGCAGCGATGAAAAATAGAACAGACCTGGAAAATCGTATTTTACATATTGTGCGGGTTTTTTGAACTTACCCAATTTATAGAACACAAAAATAGATGACAATAAAACCGGCAATAAATAAGAAATGGGGATAGAAAGAAAAATAAGACTATGATTTTCTGAATACTGTAAATAGAGACCAGAGAGTAGTTTGATAAGTGGATTGGCTATGATGAGTATGGCAAGCCAAGCAAAACTAAAGGTACCACCTAGATAGCCTTCATTTATACTATTTACGACCCCAAGTAAAATGATAAATAGAACAGCAAGTACAGGTAATGTGCTTTTAAGATGAAAGTACTCCATTGTAAAAGGTGTCAGGAAAGACCAGAAAAGGGCAAATATACCAACGCGAAGGAGAATCTGAAGGTATGTATTCCTTTGGAATTGAGCTGCGTATTCGGGCCCTTTACTGCCTGTGAGGTAGGACACACGATGATTGACAGTGGATGAAAGTGCCGAGAAAATAATGGCTATAAAAAATGATAGCGTGTTGACAAGTGTAAGCAATCCAAAGTCATCAAAATTGAGAGTGCGGCCAAAGTAGGTGTTAAAGAGAAAATTGAGTCCATTTGAGACAATAAGTGCCAGAATGAGTATGGAACCTGATGAAAGCGTGCTACTAGACCATACTGAGTCTTCGTTTTTTTTAAAAAAAGAGAATGACCAACTCCATAGAAAACCTGGCTTTTTATGCATTTCTCGACTCACGGGTGGGTGATTTATAGGTGCGTGGTTGCGAGGAGTATGATTTAAGGGAGTATGATTGATAACAGGCTCCTCGATCTCTTCAATGGGGGCTTCAAGAAATGGCGCTTCATCATTGAAATCTTCTTCCTCTTCTTCTTTTAGATGGAGCCCGTGTTTGGTCTTTTGCCAATAGTGCGGACTCACAATAAGTTGTATAAAACCTTTCCAGGCCGCGATACTCATGGCAATCCAATAGAATGGGATTACAAAGACGTACTTGATGATACTATATTGCTGACGTTTGGCGCAGCCTATCATGTAATAATAGAGATACAGGAAATTGCCTGCAACTAGTGAGAATACGGCCATATAAAATATTGCTGGAGGAAAGAATCGCTCAATTGTACTTCCGATATATATACGCAGAGCAAAATATAGGATGGTGAGCGTCCACATAAGGGGATTTACAAAGAGTGACAGTATCTTGCCGCCTACAATAAGTTGAAAATAAAAGAAATGAGTGAGTGATACTTCACGAATAAGCTTTTGAGGATTACGCATATGCACGAGGTATGTCTGCATATATCCTTTGATCCAGCGTGACCTTTGATTTATCCAGTTGAAGAAATGACTGTTGGCTTCTTCGAGGGTGACTGAATCTACGATGGCGGTACGGTAGCCACGGTTGGCTAGACGGAGGCCCAGGTCGCAGTCCTCGGTGACATTGAATGAATCCCAGCCTTTTACTTCGCGCAGTTTGTCTACTTTAAAATGATTTGAAGTGCCTCCGAGCGGGATCGGTGCATTGAGTGATTGTAATCCGGGCAAAATAAGGTCAAACCAGAGTGAATACTCGGCGGTAAACAAACGGGTAAGTAGATTTTGCTCTGAATTGTAATAATTCAATTTTGCCTGAATACAGGCTATATGTGATCCGGCCTTTTCAAATGCTATAACGGCCTTTTTGAGCTGTTGCGGATCGGGCATATCTTCGGCGTCAAATATCACGGCATACTCGCCTGTGGCATAGCGTAGGCCGTAATTACAGGCTTTTGGTTTGGTTTTAGGCAGTGTATTGGGAACAATAATGATATGAAAATAGCTTGGCAGCTTATAATTGCGTGCATGACGAATGGTCTCGGTATCGTCTTCTTCAAGCAATAGCTGTACCTGGAGTTTTTCTTTCGGGTAGTCCATGCGCTCTATGGCCTCAACGAATTGTCGCACTACGCGCCACTCTTTATAAAGTGGGCAAAAAATAGTGTAGGTCGGCCATTCGGTGACGGCTGCAATCTCTGCTTCGCTTACGCGAATTTCTGGATTTGTTTTGAAGCTACGAAGGATAAGGTATAGATTGAATACAAGATCACAAAAGTACAATATAGTAATGAGTGCGATAAGTACAATAAGGGTAAATTCCCAGTTGAGGGCAAAACAGATGGAAATAAAGAACAAGAATACCATGAGGAAAAATGCCTGCCCTTGCATCACGGTCATGACGGCACTTTCAACGACACTTAAATCGGAATAATGAATAAACTCTTTGTTTTTATAGTGAAATCCTTGACCCACGAGTTGCATTTTTTCTTTGTGGAACGGGATGATCTTTTCTTGAGCAAGCTTGAGGAGTACAGCCGAATACCCGATTTGAAGTGATGCGCTGATGATATTTACTTTTGAATCGCCGGAATTGCGGTGTACAAACTCGATATCATGACCGCCGATTTTGTACCCTGCGGCACGAGCACCAGTGAGGAACTCTAGATCGAAGGACCAAGGGAAAGGCTGGATATACACACGATTGACTATCTCGCGTCTAAATACCTTCATGCCTGACTGGACATCAAAGTCCAGGTCATGAAGCCATTTACAAAAGATATAGTTAAACGTTTTACTAGCTAAGCTTCGGATTCTATTGGTATGAGGCTCTGTACGACGAGCTACCACTACATCGCTCCCCATAGCTATTTGGTCGATCATCGCGGGCAAGGCTTCTGGAGGATACTGGAGATCGGAATCAATCATACACAACAGGTCGTATTGGGCATAGGCGAATCCTTCAAGGAGTGATTGCGCTTTTCCTGGCTGTCCCTCTTTTTTATAATAGCGGACGGGAAAGTGATCCATACAACTCAGGATGTTTTCTTTCGTCCTATCTGTGGAGTGATCGTCTATGAAGATAATTTCAAACGCATGAAGACCATGCAGCGTGGCTGCTATACGTTGGACCAAGGGGATGATATTCCCCTCTTCATTCAGTACTGGTACTACTATTGAAATACTATTCATGATTATTGCAACACTGCAACTATTACTAAACGCTTTGAATCCATAAATCCTGTACAAGTGTACAAGGTAATTCTCCTGTCACTTGTGGCGTTGAGAATGTGCGTCTGGTCTGGCGTGACGGTCATGATGCCTGCGACTACAAACGTTTTTTTCTCACCATCTGAATACTCAACACTCATCGTATCACCGGTTTTTACTCGCAAAAGTGGCCCCAGCAGGCTGTCCCAATTGTGACCGTACATAATACTGTTGCCTCGGTCTCCGGGAAGTGGGCTGCTTTTCAGATAGGATACACCTTGGTCTGTCGTTTCCCATTCACCTTCTTTGATCTCCGATTGAATCACGGGAAGGTCAATATTAACTGCAGAAATAACAAGCCTGGAAGGTAGTATTTTACCAGATATTACGGGCTTTTGTGTAGGTGATTCTTTAAAATTCAGACGCGTTGGATTTGATCTCTGTGCATATAGTGCTCCCGCGTACACAAGACACAAAATACCGATAATTATGCTTACTATTCCCGTTTTTAGCATCAGTTTTTATTGGCTCGAAGAGAATATATCCCTAAGGCAATGAGAAATAATCCGCTCACTGTATAGAAATAAATGCTCTTCATATTTCCGGTATTGGCCAGGCCGAAAACCTGTGTGATATTGTTGGTCACATTGTTGGTGGTATTGTTGGTTGTGTTTGAGGATGAGGAGCTGGATGAACTACTTGATTCTCCTCCGCCTTTTGCAAGACAAGAATATGGCACATTGTTGGCGATATAAGGCGCATCATCAAGACCCCAGACGATACCGTTGGGGACGTATACGTAGCCTTTTTGTTTTAATTCATCGATTTCTGTAGGGGTAAGTCCTGACACTTTCCACCAGTTTGTTTGTACGCCACTGCCATTTTCGGGACAAAGACACTGTATTACTATGACATTGGAATCTTTTTCTACTTGGTAGACACTATCGATGCCTTTATAGGTAGCATAATCACCAGGTACTCCGTGAGTTCCGGTATTACTTGTCTTCAGATGTCCTTGCGGATTGAGACAGGTTGGGAATGTAGGAACGGCGTATGCCTGTGTGTTTGTAACTGTCACGAAAAGAGCTATATAAGCTATGGTTAATATGTATGTGGCGGTCTTCATGTAAATATAAGATTAAATAGTAATACTTATAACAAATTGTTATCGGATTATAACATACGCTATAGGTTATTACAATACCTATACTAAGTGCATCAATGTGTGCGTTAGTATTGCTTTCTATTTACTACTTATAGTATTACTGACGTGAAGAATTGGGATGAGATTTCTTACAGA
>CAZPYR010000057.1:0-8550 GCA_964590815.1 uncultured Gammaproteobacteria bacterium
ATTCAGAAAATTCTTTTTCAGCAAGGGCCAGTTCTTTTCCCTCGTAGGTTGGCAGGCCGATACTGTTTACAAATACCCGAGTATGTACACCATGTTTTTCGCCATTGAGTACTATTGCGCCATCACTTTCCTCAAGGATTCCATCTGTCAAAGCTTTTTTTACTATCTCTATAGCTCGTTCCGCCATTTCACTTTCAAAAAACAATCTGTCAAAATGAGTATCCACTCGATTATATATTTCATCAAAATAATCAAGACTCCATTGTCTGGTTGTCTTCCAAAGTGGAATTATATCCCGATCCTGTTCAAAAATTTGTTTATTTATAGAGATAATATTTCGTTTGGCATTTTCATCTTTTTCATAGGCTGTATTTCCTTGCGCATATGCTTTCCCCATAAAGGCTATTTTTTCTCGAATTGGCATTTGCTCAAGCTCCTTGAGAGGCGTGGTATGGAGTTCATTCTTTATTTGCCAGATAGTTTTGGCTATATGAAGCCCCACATCTCCCTGATAATTTACACGAATTATTTTATTTCCTGTAGCTTCAAGTATACGAGCGACTGCCTCTCCAGTGATGATATTTCGCAGATGTCCGATATGAAAGAGTTTGTGTGTATTGGGATGTGCATACTCAATCATTATTTTTTTATGACTACCTAGGGTATGTTCCTCTACATCTATTTGATCATTAATTGTTTTTTTTAGTGTTTCAATAAGGATACTTTTTTTAAGCCAGATATTTATAAATCCAGGTTTTACCACTTCAAGTTTTTCAATAACATCATTATCAGGCACTGATTTTACAATTCGTTCAGCGAGTTCAATCGGATTTATTTTTTGTTGCTTTGCAAGCGCAAGAGCTACAGGTGTGGCATAATCCCCAAATTCTTCGTTCTTGGGTGGAGTTATCACCAGTTTTTCGGTTGGCAATCCAAGCTGCTCTAATGTCTGTTTTATGGTATCCGCAACTCGTTTTCTTAACATGATTTAAATGATACCATAGGATACTATTTTTTTCTTGCCAATGCAGGCTAAATATATGTAGTGAGAAGTTTTGCTTAGGGCTTTTTTGTAAGCTTAAGCATATTCGCAAGATAGGGTATAAAAGGAGGTTCTATCACGAGTGTCAAAAGTATTACCCACGTGCCAAGTGCAACGATACTGTGTCCTTGTATGAGTTGCAGTTCTGAGGCAATTATTAGCAGTAAAGCGGTCACAACACCACTTTCCCGAGTGAAGCTCAAAAATACCACCTCTTTGAATTTTAGCTTATGTTCTAGTACCCATGGAAAAAGAGATACAAGTGATACAAGTGGTCTGATTATAAATATGAATAGCAAACCAAGCACGATACCTATTGGCGCTATGCTAAGGAGAAACCAAACTGGCGTCAGACTCCCGAGTAAAATAAATACAAACGGCTTGATAAAGCTTTCAAGAATGTGATCATAATAGTGCGAGGCTTTTTTCATATCTCCTGAGATATCTGCCATCAAACCAGTGAGAAAAGAAGCTAGCATACCAGATCCAGCAAGGATATTTGCGAGTCCAAGAGACAACATAGGTACTCCCAACAACAATGCATGTTGTTTTCCATTCCCCTTATACCACTTTTGCAAGATGAACAAACCTATAAAACTTACGAGAGTTGCAGCAACAAGCTGTATTGCCAAAATGTATGAAATTTCGACTGTTCTAAACGGCAAAATATAGCCTGAAATACTGGTATCCATGATTTGTGTAGAGATAAGTAAAAGTAGGAGAATTCTGGTTAAAACAGTGCCTGTTATATCGGTAAACATAGACTCTTCCAGTTTCAATAGATTCGTTTTTTTTAGATGGATTTTTTTCAATGAAGGCATAATCGCTGTAGGATCTACAGACGATAGTGCCGCTCCAAGCATGATCAGAGACACGATGGAAAGATTTGTGATACCAAATAAGCCAAGTATCGGTTGAGCCAGTGCTGCAAAACCCATAGAAGATGCGATGAGCCCCAATACAGACAATGATGCTATCGGTAAAAACCACTTTTTAAGACTATGAAAGGGTATTTCAAGTCCAATAGTAAAAAATATAAGGCCGGCACATATCTCCATAATTACTGTCAGATCAAGTATATTGTGATTGAAAAATATGATCAGTGGCTGGAGAGCCATACCTGCAAGTATTGTCCAGACATAGGAAGGCATAGCCGTAATTGGTGCAATTCGTTTTATGTAATATCCAACGAGTAACATAGAACCTACAAGGATTATCTGAAAGAGGATGTTTTGGGTTATAGCATCATTGTTTTGAAGTGCTATACCAATAAACACCGAAAATAGAGAAAGGAAGCAGATAAGTAAAAGGTATGGAATTAATCGTTTTATTTTATGGTCAATCATAAATATTCTCTACTGATAATATAGTACCATAAATAATCCATAGTCAACAATAGTGCGCAAGGGTAAGCTTGAAAAACAGCCCTCTTTCGGCTAGAATGAGGTGTGACGTATGAAAAAAAAACTTCTTATCATAGGTATTCTGCTTATTCTTTTTGGGCTCTTTATAGTGGCACGTTTTTTTCTTTTTGATCAAAAGTCAGCGACGGGCCGTGTCCGTATTATTTCTTCCCCAGGGGCTGGAGTATTTATTGACAATGCAGCAGTTGGCAAAACACCTCACGACGCCACATTGGAGCCAGGAGAGCACACTATCAAGCTTATTCCTGAAGGTGAAGATACCAATACCGTGCCTTGGGAAGGCAAAGTGAATGTCCACGAAAATGCGCTTACTTTTGTAAGTCGTGAACTGGGCACATCTGAGCTTACCTCTGCGGGTGAAGTGCTCTCAGTTACCAAAATGGAATCAAAATCGAAAGGTGATACAGGCGAAATATCTATAGAAACTGAGCCGGCTGGAGCAATCATATACTTAGATAGCGATCAAAAAGGTATCGCACCTATGAAACTGTCAGAAGTTGCCGTCGGAGATCATGAAGTGTCTGTATATCTTCCAGGGTTTTTCCGTAGATCACAAAAAATTCATATCGAAAAAGGGTTTACACTCACTGCACAATTTAAGCTCGCTCTTGATAAATCTCATAAAACACTTGAGGAAGAAATAGTAGAAAAACAAAAGGCAGCTTCAGAAGAAGCTAAAAAACAAACCGAACAAAAGGCTGTCGAGGAAAAGAAACAGGAACAAACACTTAAGATTAAGGAAACTCCCACTGGTTTTCTCAACGTGCGTTCCGAACCGTCTGTTTCCGGAGAGATTATAGATAAAGTTGATCCGGGGGAAACGTTTACTTACACACAAGAACAAGATGGGTGGTATAAGATAAAGGTAAGCTCGGGCGAAGAGGGATGGGTCTCAGGTGAATATATAGAGCGCGAGAATCTACAATAATATCTATTTATCTTTCCAGACAAATTTATTGTAGAAAATATAGGAGTAAGGGATGATGACAAAAATGATAATAATCAGCTTATATATGGGCCACAATTCCTTTCCAAATATATTGCTGCTTAGCTGCATACCTACGGCTTGGATCACAATAGATCCGAGCGAAATACCATTGAATTTTAAGAAATTCCAAAGCATGCCGTTATCTGAGCGTTTGTGTGAAAAACTCCAGTAGTTATTAAACAAAAAATTGGATATGATAGCACTTTCCGCACTTATGAGAGTAGCGGTCCACACTGCAGCATGTAGGATATTTATAAATAGATATGATATACCAAAATCGACAACGAATCCTATTCCTCCAACAATACAGAATTTTATAAATGATGAATGGGTAAAAACATATATAAATGTATGTAAGATATATTGAAAGGAGTTTATCTTTGATTCACCTTCTTTGCGGTCTATAAATTGGATTGGCAGTTCGGCTATAGTTGCTTTCATTTTAATAGCGTTATCAAGTAATGCAACCTGAAATACGTAGCCTGTATAATTTTGAATTTCTTGTATAGCGTTTTGTACAATCCATACTTTGATTGCACGGTATCCATTGGTCCAATCTGTCACATTCAGTTTCATAAAGCCCAGCCGTATAAAAATATTGGCACATACTGAAAAAATTTTACGATGGAGCCCCCAATCTTTAGGTATGGAGCCACCTTTGATATAACGGGAGCCAAGTACAAAATCTGCTCCTTTCTCAATTTTTTCCAGGAATTCTGGTATTTTGGCCGGATCGTGAGAAAGATCTGAATCCATTTGAAACAGGACATAGGGTTTAAGTTCTTTAATAGCCATGGTAAATCCTTGTACGTAGGCCTTACCAAGACCTTCCTTTGTAGTTTTTATAACATGAAGCTTTTTATATTTTTTGGTATCTGTCTGTTTTAAATCTTCGACCAGTTTTCCCGTATGATCAGGTGAATCACTATCAACCACAACTATATGAATATCCCATGTCGCAAGGGGGGTCGTAATTTCTATAATCTTATCAATTACTGTTGCAATTGTTTTGGATTCGTTATAGGTAGGAAGTATGATAGCTGCGGTACGCATAGATTTAGTATACAAATGTAATAGCTACTTTGTCGGTATTTCGATACTTTTTCTAAAATAAGCAATAGTTTCTTTGAGTCCTTGTTTAAGTTCTATATGGGGCTGCCAGCCAAGTAGTTGCTGTGCTTTTGTTATATCGGGTTTTCGTTGTTTTGGATCATCTTCATCAATCTGATGATACGCTATCTCAGAGGTGCTTTCAGTCATTTCTCGTATTATTTCAGCGAGTTGTGTCATCGTTTTTTCGTCTGGATTTCCGATGTTTACAACTTCTCCGTCTATTCCTTCAGTCTCTCCCAAAGCAACGAGTCCTCGTATTAAATCTGCTACATAGCAGAAAGAGCGTGTTTGCTTTCCATCACCATATATCGTGAGAGGTTTTCCCGTAATTGCCTGTGTTATAAAATTGGATACTACTCGTCCATCGTCAATCTCCATATTGGGACCATACGTATTAAATATACGCGCAATGCGTACTGCTACTCCAAATTTACGTCGATAGGTACTTACCATAGCTTCAGCAAATCTTTTCGATTCATCATAGCAAGCACGGGGCCCAAGTGTGTGTACATTGCCTCGATATGACTCTTTTTGTGGATGTTCAAGTGGATCTCCATATACTTCAGAAGTAGAAGCGAGAATAAGTCGTTTTATGGTACCTTTTTTCATTTCTTCTGCAAGCTTGTATGTGCCCCAACTGTTGGCCAACATTGTTTCTACAGGATGTTTTTTATATTGTATGGGAGAAGCAGGAGAAGCCATATGATAGGCTAAATCGATAGGCGGCAGTTGATTATAGTCGAAATTACAAATATCACTATTGAAAAAATGCAAATTGGTGACATCCGCAAATGCAATATTACGCTCCGTTCCGGTGATAAGATTGTCGATTACATAGACTTGAACGTTGTGATCAAGATAGTGTTTGGTGAGGTGTGATCCGATAAACCCAGCGCCTCCCGTAATAAGTATATTCATTCAGTTCTAATTGCAGCAATGTAATTCGTAATGTCATACCTGGCGCCGCCCGGTAGAGATATAGGTGAAACCCATCTCTTTCATCTTATCAGTCAGGTACAGGTTGCGTCCATCGATGATGATTGGTGATTTGAGTCCTGTTTTTACTTTATCAAGGTGTGCCTGCTTAAATTCATTCCATTCAGTAAAAATAAGCAGTCCATCAGCTCCTTCTACTGCTGAGTACATATCGGTAGCAAAGGTGATTTGTTCACCCATTTTTTTCTTCACGTTATTGGTTGCTGCCGGATCAAATGCAGTTATCTCATATCCAAGTTTTAGCAGTTCTTCAATGATATAAAGTGACGGCGCAAAACGGATATCATCGGTATTGGGTTTAAAAGCGAGTCCCCATATCGCCAGTTTTTTGCCTTTTACATGTTGAGTTACTTTTTGTATAAAGTTTGCTCGCACAGTTTTATTTATTTTTTCGACAGAGTCAAGCAGGGCAGTATCAACACCATATTTCTTTCCTGTTTCAATAAGGGCCATGACATCTTTAGGAAAACATGATCCTCCATAACCAATACCTGGGAATAAAAATTTGCGGCCAATGCGATTGTCAAAACCTACAGCATCCATAATCGTTTCTATATCTCCACCTGTTTTTTCGGCATACAATGAAATCATATTTGCAAATGATATCTTTGTAGCAAGCATGGCATTGGAGGCATATTTAATTATTTCAGCGGAGGCAAGATCGGTGACTACTCGTTTTCCTGGAAGGGGTTTGTGAACTTCAAGTACAACATCAATGGCTCGTGCAGATTCAGATCCTACTACGACACGATCTGGATTGAGCGTATCAAAGATACCTGTTCCTTCACGTAAAAACTCGGGGCACGAAGCAACGGCTACTTCGGATCCTTCTGGTTTTACCTGATTTATGATTTTTTCGACTTCAAGATTTGTACCTACTGGAACAGTACTTTTACAAGAAACTACAGTAAAGCCATTTTTAAGGTTTTTACCAATTTGTTCTGCTACATTGAGTACAGCTGAAAGATCTGCTTCACCACTCGGTTTTGGGGGTGTACCTACTGTTATGAATACTATTTCAGAAGATGGGATAGCTTCTTCATACGATAAAGTAAAGTGTAGTCTATTTGCATCAATATTTTTGCGAAGCAGTTCTTCAAGACCTGGTTCGTATATAAGTGGGTCTCCATTTTTTAATCGTTCAATCTTATCTGGCGTATGACCTATAACCCACACGTCATTGCCAAAGTCGGCGAATACACATGCTGTCACGAGGCCGACATACCCATGACCTATAAATGATATTGTCATAACGGTAATAATATAAAAAGAAGTGAAAAATTACAAGTGATGTTGTTCACTGCAAAAAATCAAAAAAAGGTCTACACTCATACATAATATATGAATATTAGTACATTATTTCTAAATCTTAAAAACAACTGGAAGGCTGGCATTACTGTTTCACTTGTTTCAATCCCGCTCTCGGTTTCTCTAGCAGTCGCATCGCAAACGACACCGGTGGTGGGTATCATTACCGCCTTTTGGGCGGGCATTATAGCAGCCATCTTTGGTGGTAGTAAATTTAATATCGTAGGCCCCACGGGAGCACTTTCGGGCATACTGGCAAGCTATGCTATTGCACATGGGTCATCTAGCCTTGCTATGCTAGCTGTGGTTGCCGGTATCATGACACTTGTTGCTTATTTTTTTAAACTTGAGCGGTATCTTGTATTTGTACCTTCCAGTACAATTCATGGCTTTACCTTGGGGGTCGCTTTTATAATTGCGCTCAATCAGGCCAATTTTGCCCTTGGTATCAATGATTTAGAGAAGCATGAAAAATTTGTCATGAATGTGTATGAAACGATGGTACATATAAATCAAGCATCATTTGCTGCGGTGGCGATCTTTTTGATTTTTTTAGGAGGTCTCTTTGTCCTGCTTAAAATAGTACCCAAAGTTCCAGGAGCTATTTTACTCACACCCGTTGGGATTGCTCTTGGGTATCTTTCAAGCCAGGAGATGCTACCGTTTTATTTAGATACACTTCAAACAAAGTTTGGCAATATCCAAGCGACTTTTTATGAAATTCCCCAGTTTTATTTCAATAGTTCACTTATTGGAGCGGCTTTTACAGTAGCGCTTATAGCCATACTGGAAACTATGATCTCAGCAAAAATTGCAGATGGGATGACAAAAACAAAATATGATCGTAGGAAAGAAATGTTTGGACTGGGTATAGCCAATATCATGAGTGGTCTTATGGGTGGTATCCCCGCAACAGCTGCACTAGCTCGTACTTCTCTCAATGTTAAGTCTGGTGCAACTCACAATACATCGGCAGTCATTAGTAGTATATGTATTGCGCTCATTTCCTTTATCCTTCTGCAGTATTTTAAATATATTCCTCTCACTGTCATTGCAGCTATCTTAGTATATGTGGCCATTCGTATGATTGAGCGTGAGCATTTTATACGTTACTTTAAGTATGATAAAAAAGGATTCGCGTTAGCGATGCTTGTCGCTGCAGTCACGGTCTATGAAGATCCAATCATCGGAATCCTTTTTGGTACAGCTTTTGCATTGATACTGTTTATAGATCAGCTATCTAAAGGGCAGTATGATCTACTGGTAAATAGTCCTCGTTATAAAGAAGCTAAGGTCTATACTCACGAAGAACTGTCTGAGCTCAAAGGTTCCCAACATGTGCTTGTGTATTCTATTAAAGGAGCACTTGTATATGTGAATGCTCAAGCTCACCTAGCTCGCTTTGAAGAGCCTCTTTCCAATTATCATAGTGTCATTATTCGTATGAGAGAAGTTCACTTTATAGATCTAGATGGCATTGAAACACTAAATGAAATTGTTGATATCCTTTATGAGAAAGAAAAATATATCTATGTAACAGGGGTAGATGAGCATATAGATCAGCAACTTATGAGGGAGAGTTCAACATACCGTACATTAAAGGAGCTTGGTGCCGTGTTGCCAAAGACTGAGGATGCGCTAAAAATAGCTTTAAAAAACAAGTAGGTGCGTTGTTTTGT
>CAZPYR010000058.1:0-8185 GCA_964590815.1 uncultured Gammaproteobacteria bacterium
TATTATTGTTATCTGCGACCGTGAGATAATCGTTCCTGCCATCAAAGTTAAACGAACTGCCGTATTGACCTGGAATCCATTTTGAAGTGGTATCATTGTCTGACATAGTTGTTTCAGCGGTGAAATCATCAAAATCCCATGAATTTGATAAATTTCCACCTCCACCGCCGGTCGTTCCCAGATTTCCTACTCCCAAACCCCATGTCCCGGCACTGGTGAGTACATTGTCCGCCGATGAGATAACCTCAGCTCCATTTACATATACTTTTTTTGCTGTATCAAAAAGTTCCAGTTTAATCACATCTCCATTGGCAAGGGTAGTATCTACTGTTCCAAGACTGGTTGCTGTGCCACTTACGGCTTTATACAAAGTAAGACTATTGGTCGCATGAGCATTGGACATAATGCGTACGTAATATAAGTTGCTGTTATCTGTCCGTCTTCCAAAAATATACGCCGGGCGTGTATTGGTATCTGTCGGCATCGCACTAAGCGTCACCGATATCGACTGATCAACAGCCGCCGGTGCTGGTTGAGCAGTATAAAACTGTCCAACGCCAGCTTCTGATGATATCGACGATTCTAGAATATCAGTAGCTGCTGTTACTTGCATGTTTGTACCCGCTGATGTGGTATCGAGTACCTCGGTCCAACTCGTCCCGGTATCTGGCGTATGTGATGTAATGGCTGTGTTACTGCCTTCGGTATAGGTGTCGTATACCGAAGTACTAAAGCCTGATCCGCCACCGGTTTCGATAGTACCGGTATTACTATTTGTTGAAGAATCAATTATTGTTGCGCTATCTCCTCCCTGATTATCATCGAGTTTCCAATAGGCGAGAGGTCCTGGTGTATAGTTGTATAAGGCTCGGACTTCACTTGGGGCAAGAGTACGTCTATAAATGCGGACATCATCTAGTTGTCCATCAAGGGCATTCTGTGCATTGGATGTACAATCGGTATTGGCGGTATATCCTAGTGTCACACAATAGGCTGTGTTGGGTATACTTCCATTTGTCGCAGTCGTTGCTACAAGTTCGCCATTTATATAGAGTTTTATGTTTTTACCATCATATGTTCCTGTTACCAAATACCATTGATCCAAATTGATGGCTTCTGGTGTTGTCACACCTTGGAAATTGGCACCATTGTTTATAGAAAAATGAATTTTATCTTGATCGGTAATATACATGTACCAGCTTCCATTATTTGCCCCATCAAAATAGTATTTTCCTATAATTCGTTGCCAGTCCACCGCATTATCACGATTTAGCCACGTAGAGATTGTAATGTTAGCTGTATTATCAAATACATCGTTATCTGCCGTATAAAATTGTCCTGAATCTGTAAGGATGGAGCTGCCATATCTGCCAGTTGCCCAGCCTACCGTACCACGTTGAGTGAGTGTGAAATTACTGCCTGAAGCATCCGCAGATGTTGTCCCTGTGCCTTCATTGAGTTTCCAATGAGCCACTAATCCATCGGTCAATTTACGATCTATATCGCTATCTCCAAGTTGTGCCGCGACCCCGCGTACAGATCCCCGTTCTATAAAGTCACTTGTAACTTGGGAATCAGTACGTCCATATTTATATATTCGTACTTCATCAATAAACCCTTGGAAATAGCCGCTCCCAATATTGCTTCCAATACGAGCAGCGTCTGAACTAGGATTCGTATTGTCTATTGCGGCAACTGCGACGGAGGCTGTTTTACCTATACCATTGAGATAAATGGTATGGATATCGGATGTCGCATTAAATACTGCTACTACGTGGTACCAGTTGTTTACTTCAAGAGTACGATTATCGTTTACTAGCTCTATATAACTTCCCGAATCAGGCGCTCGTACGCCAAAGCTTAGTTGGTTGCTCGAGTCAATAGTAAGCTGTGCTCGCACTGATCCATCGGAGTTACGAGGCTCAACATATATATTTTGTTCTGTCCCATTTAATCGCGTAGGTTTAAACCAAGCAGAAATACTAAAGGTAGAGAGACCGCGCACGGTATTTGAAGTAGGTGTTGCTACATAGTCATTGGTACCGTCAAAATATATACATGATCCTTGTATACATTCAGAAGATGGCTTCCATAGTGGTCCACTGGTTAAGGTTCCATCTAGATTATTCCCTGATGCATCTTGTGCTGATGTTCCGGTACCTTCATCAAAATGCCAAGATGCCGCGGGAGATGGTACTTTTTCTTCGGCTGTACGTGTAGTTATGGAAGGGTCCCCACCGTTTGGCGTGAGTGCGCTTACCCCGATAGTTTGACTTTTTGATGTTGCCGTGCCATTGCCATAGTAGACATAGGCAGCATTTCCTCCGTTTATGATGCTCGGAAACTGGATTTCATAAGTAGTCGCCGCATTGTTGCATGTGCCCGTCCTTTGATATCTTAGGGGATTTCCATTTATATCGGTAAAACGGACATCATCACAATCGCTTTGTATTACGCCATCAGTTATGAGTTCAGCAGTATCAAGACTAAACGTCACCGAGCGTGGAGTACTGATTGCGGCATTATGCGTGAAATTTATAGCTTGACGATACAAATAATTATCGTCATACCAATTTGCGGAGGTTGTATCACCTTTTTTTAAAAAGAAAAAAATACCTATAAAGCCTATACAGATCCCCAAACTAATTACTACAAAAAGATATCTATTATTTTTAAATCTAAACCGCTGAAATAGAAGTCGGAAATAACGCATATATTAATAATACCTAGTTTTTTCAATTGTTGAAAGGCAAAAAAATGAAACAAATTGATGATTTTTATATAATCTTTATCTGCGCATAAGGCAGCCGTGCCAGTATTTCGACAATCCATATAATAAGCTGCAACATACCATATGCAATCCAAGAAAGTACAAAACCAGTGTTCCACGAGATGTTACCTATAACAAGTATGAGGAGTCCAAGTACCATAATAGGAGCAACTAACCATGAAATGAGTATGTTTGCAAGTGGAGCAACAAGCGAAATAGATCTAAAATACCAGAAAATAATAGGAAGGGTAAATACTTGTGCGGCAACGCTAATGCGTAGTTCTTCATAAAAATAACGCCAAATACTTCCCCAAGCAGCACTGTTTATAGAAGGATCGTTGCTCTCATAATTTCCAAACAATATAATACCAAGAGTTGCAGCAACAGAAAGCTGAAAAGAAATGCTGGTAAGCCATGATGTATTTATTAGGATCATCATAACACTAGAGACAAAGAGAGTATAGATTGCTAGTGTCTTTCGACCAAAGAGACCGGCAGAAAGGGACAGAACGCCCATAATCCCAGCGCGTACTACCGGTGGCTCTGCCCCTACAAACCATATAAAAAAACTGATTGCGGCGATAGTAAATACTACAGAAAGTCGTAGTCCGACTCTTTTTACTATAAGATTCATGATTATAGCCGATAGCATGGATATGTTGGACCCAGAGAGTACAACTATATGGATAAGACCAACTATTTTCAATTGTTCATAGAATGTATCGGTAACAAATAATTTTCGCCCAAGTACCATACCATTGAGCAGTGAAGCATGAGGCTCGGGTAGATAGCTATTGATCAGTCCAGTGAAAGTTTCCATTGTCATAAAGATATACTGGTTTTGATATCATCAAATACACTTTGTTTCATAGTTTTCTTGGAAACGAGTTCATCGAGCGATTCGTATGGCCTGCTATCTATAATTTTTTGTGCGGTAGTCGGCCCAACACCCGGCAACATATCCAGCTCTTCTTTGGAGGCCGCATTTATGGATATAGTAAGGGTGTTATTTGCTACTCGATCTTTTTCAGGCTGCGGTGTAGCTTCGGTTTGGCCATCGGTGAGATACTGGAGAATTTTTGGTGTTTCTTTAAATATGCCACTAGAAATATCTTTTTTTGAAGGTATATATATTTTTTCCTGATCCGTCACAAAGCGAGCCATATTAAAATTGCGGGCGATATACCCGTTATCGGCATCAGGGGCCATTCCTCCAGCTAGTTTTATAATATCTGCAAGCCGTGCTCCCTCCGTGACCTCATATATATCTGGAGCCAGAATTGCGCCAGCTATATCAACCGTAAGTATTTCGTTTGAAGGTGTCGGTGTGTCTATCTGAGGGGAAATCTCTATGGTCGTCGGTTCATCTAAGGTAGCTTCTGTATCTGAAAAATAGGGAGAAATAGCGAGAATGGTGATTCCTAGTGCGGAAGATAACAAAATGATTTCTACAATATGCGTTTTCATAACCTTCAACAAATGGTTGATATCAGGCATAGCTAAAGCAGAAATTGATAATACAAAAAGTATAACAAAAATTGTAGGCTATTTGTTATGTATTTGTATATCTTTTTAGAAAGAGTACTCCTATGCCAGCAATTATTGTCGCAACAAGAAAGTAGCTGATATAAGTAAATGGAAATACAATAAGATACTGAGATGTTTGCTCATCTTGAGCTCCCGCGGTGAGTAAAACACGCAGCTGATATTTGCCGGTCGGGAGCTGCGCTCTGTCTGGAAGGTCGATTTGAGTACGAGATTGTGCGAGCATATCCTTTTCATGAATGGTACTTTTTTTATTTTTAAAAGGCCATAACGAAAATACTCGTTCTATTTCATATGTTCCCGTCAATGTTGTTCTATTTTTGCCCTGATTTTCCACGAGAACACTACCTTCTATAGGATTTTTACTATCCATAAATAATAGGGAAGGGAAAAAGGGGAGCGTAAATGCCTTTTCGAGTTGTAACACCGGAGGGCCGAGTTTAGATTGAGTAATACCACTTTGAGAAACGGTGATAAAAATAGGTATTGCGATTGCCCCATTTATTTTGATAGTACTAGATGTCTCAAAGCCCTGTGAACTTTGAGTTTTTGCAGCTAAGACATAATAATAGTCACCTTCCTTAATATCGGATGGAATATCAATTACAAGAGTACCTGAAAATTGTTCTTTTGCCAGCAATAAAAAAGGACTATCAACAGACTCTGTAAAGGTAAAGTCTGGTTGAACTGACGTTTCCGCTCGGGGCAACACAGTGTAGTTGCCTACAGAATCCGCACTTTCAAGGGTCATGATATACATGGTCGTAAGAGTGGCATCACCGTAATTACTCAATGTATAAGGTATTGAAATAGTTGTACCTGGCTTGGCTATGAGAGTACTTTTCTGGGGAGATAAACCCAAGTTTATTTCCTGAGCTCCAACATGTACCGGGATTATCAGCAGTAGTAGACCGATCAAGAGTATGATATGTCGCATCTTTTTATTATAGAGTATTATATGACAGTCCGTTATTATTTGGGTAGAGCCAAGATATCCACGTTCGTATCATATACACCTTCTTGAGTAGATGGGGGTGTTCGAAGTCTATACGTCATTTTTACTCTTCGCATACCTTCCATTTTATTGTTATTTGCTAGAATTGTGGGGAATTGTTGTCTTAAAGGTCGGAAATAGACGCCATTTTTGAAATCGTGTGGGCTATCGAGGCCTGAAATCGTATATCCAAACCCATACGAGTCTTTTCCGGTCCATGCCTGTGCATATTGTGTCGTGCATGTTTGTTTTTCTCCATCACACATAGTGGGCTGAAAACTCCAAGGATGACTTGGATCCTCATCTTCTTGTTGTATGGCAAAAAGGGTATAAGCGGCAGGTGTATCACTGTCGACAGCTATTTCTATGTCTCCACCATGATCGCTATTGCCTACTACATTCCCAAGTCCAATTCGACTTGAAGAGATAGAAAGTTTAAATTCGCCTTCCCGTTGAGACAATATATAGCCATCTGTATTAAACAAATTACGATCCTTTATGGAGAGTGTATCGGTAATTTTAGGTTTTGAGGGAGCGCTTTCGGTTTCTTCCAGTGGAGATAATTCTAGCTGATAGTGGCCTCCCTTAAGAGTTTTTTGAGGATCAGTCGCAACCGTCGGCAAGAGGTCATCGGGGAAAAAATCCTCAGCAGATACCTGTAGAGGTATACAGAATATAGATATAAGCAGCAAAATATAACGCATGCTTCTATTATAGTATAGTTAGTCGGACTATTATTCAATCACTTCAAGATTGATTTTCAAAGCTGGGCTCATGGTGGATTTGATGAATGCTGCTTTGATATTTTTTCGACCAACTGATTCGACAAATGCCAGTACATTGGCACAGATTTCATCGGTGCTTGATGGTAGCTTGGCAACCATTTGGTGTATCAGAGGGGCTTTGCTCTCAGATTTCCAACGAAGAGTACCTTTCTCAAATTTTTTGGCTACTTCCTCAGGATTGGTACTTACTGTGCCAGATTTTGGATTTGGCATAAGACCCTTTGGTCCGAGGCTACGAGCAAATTTTGCGATACGAGGCATGAACGATGGGTGAGTGATCAGAATGTCAAAGTCTATGACGCCTTGTTCAAGCTTTTCTATGACTTTATCATCGACGATTGCGACCCGTACAGTTTTACCTGTGCTATATGGGAGCTCTACTTCTCCTTTAAGACCTTCTTTGAGGAGATTTAAATGAAGCTCAACAGATTCGGCAAATTTAGCAAAAGCTGCCTTCTTGATTGCCTCGACTGCTTCAGACAACTCATATGTTTTTTCAACATCAAGTTTCTTCTTGGCTTCTTTATAGTTTTTTCCGCGTTTGCGTGGAGCTTTCTTTTGTTCGACAGCTGGAGCCGTTGCTCTAGGAGCAGATTCTGTACGCTCTCCGGCTTTTTCACTTTTTTCTACGAGTTCGTCTGAAATCTCAGGATTATCTCCGAGAATTTTCTCCATTTTTTTGCGTTTGGCGCGCTCTTTTTGATCTTTTTTTTGTTCATCTTCGAGTGATTCATCTCCGATAAAACGTGTTCTGATTTTTCCCATAGTATATAATTACAAATGACTAATGCATAATTACTAATAAATAACTAATTACTAACATTATTCATTAGTAATTAGTCTCTCGTCATTATTACTCTGTCTCCACTCCCATGCTGCGGGCTGTACCGCGGACGATATTCATCGCGGCTTCTACACTAAATGCATTTAAATCATCCATTTTTTCTTTGGCAATCTCTTCAATTTGTGCCATCTTGAGTTTGCCAACCTTTTCGGTATTTGGTTTTCCTGAACCTTTGGCAAGTGCAATTTTCTTCTTGATCATATCGGAAACTGGAGGCAGTTTCGTGATGAACGTGAAGGAACGATCTTCATAGACGGTGATTACCGCCGGGATAATATTTCCTTTTTGTTTTGCTGTTTTTGCATTGTATTCCTTAATAAAATCCATAATTGGTACACCATGTTGTCCTAGTGCTGGACCGACAGGAGGTGCGGGAGTTGCTTCTCCGGCTGCTAGATTGAGTTTAAGAATTGTTTTTACTTTCTTGGCCATATTTTTATTTAAATTAAGAAATAATAGATAAGAAAGAAGAATATTTTTTTATATTTTCTTTCTTAATTCTTCTTTGTGTTAGAGTTTTTTTACTTGTAAAAAGTCAAGTTCGACTGGTGTTTCTCTATCAAAGATAGAGACAAGCACACGGATTTTACCTTTTTCATCGTCGATTGCCTCAACAGTTCCCAAAAAGTCGGCAAATGGTCCTTCGGTGATCTTGACGGCTTCTCCGACAGAAAATTTGGCTCGGAATTTGGGCTGTTCCTGCGTGACGAATTTCATAATAGCATTGACTTCTTTATCTGAGATTGGGGTAGGTTTGGTGCCTGCGCCTATGAAACCAGTGACTCCTTCTGTTGTCCGTACCACAAGCCATGACTGATCATTGAGGAGCATACGAACAAATATATACCCCGGGAAAACTTTTTCCTTCTGTTTGCTTTTTTTACCTTTTTTTATGACGACGATTTCTCGGGTTGGGACCACAATATCAAAGATTTTGTCTTCGACTCCAAGACTTTGAATACGCTGTTCTAGATTGTTTTTTACTCTATTTTCATGGCCAGTTTGTGAATGGAGTACATACCATTTTCCTTCAGGTACGACAGGAGGTGGTACTTCAATAGGTGTTTCTTCAACAACATCTGTTTTTACTTCTTCTGTTTGATCTTTCATAAATATTTTAGTAAATAAGAATTAAGAGAGAATAGAGAAAAAAATAATACTTAATTCTTCTTTTTTATTTCTTAATTCAGAGTCAAAGTGGGGAGGCAAATACAAGTACAAACGTAGTAGTTGTAGCTGCCATCTCC
>CAZPYR010000059.1:0-8178 GCA_964590815.1 uncultured Gammaproteobacteria bacterium
TGGCCAGGCCACGCGCAATCGCTACCCGCTGTTGCTGACCTCCAGAGAGTTGACTTGATGTATGATTCAGACGATGTTCTAAACCAACCATTTCCAGATATTTTTGTGCACGTGCTAATCGTTCTGCTTTAGGAATACCTGCATACACCATTGGCAACATGACATTTTTCATGGCGCTTGTACGTGGCAATAAATTGAATGCCTGAAAGATAAAACCTATTTTACGATTGCGGATATCGGCAAGTTGATCATCATCAAGTTGTGATACCGATTCGCCATCGAGGATATATTCACCGGAAGTTGGCAGATCAAGTGCTCCAAGTATATGCATCAACGTAGATTTACCAGATCCAGAAGGGCCCATGATAGCGACAAATTCTCCTTTTTTTATAGTAAAAGATACGTCAGATAAAGCCTCTGTTTCAATTGCTTCTGTTTTATAAATCTTTGAGACATGTGATATTTGTAGCATGTGAGTAATTAACGAGTGACCCGAACAGCTCCTCCTGATCTATTTCCAAAAGGACTAAACGGTGATGATTGAGTAGTCGATGAAGTAGAAGCTGAAACGGCACCTGTCACAACAGTATCGCCTTCAGATAGGCCAGAGATAATCTCTGTATGTGTATCCGAAGATAAACCAGTTGTCACGGTTGTATCTGCTGGGGTACCATTTTTAATAACTTTTACTGTAGATATGCCGTCGACTGTAGTCACAGTACTCACGGGAACCATCAAAACATTCGTCTTTGTATCGGTAATAATAGTTGCCGAAGCTGACATATTGGGGAGAATATGTGGATTGGTTACATCAAGTGCAATAACAACTGGATATTGCGTAACCCCAGAACTTATGGAGCCAACTGTATCAATGCTTAATATTTTCCCTGTATAGGTTTTATCCGGGAATGCATCAAGAGTGATGGTCGCCTTATCTCCAACAGTTACTTTTATCACATCTATCTCTGTCAAATTGACAGTTACACTAGGATTCGCTTCTGTTACTATGCTTGCTACTTGATTTGATGAAACTGAGGTATCTATACTAGAGGATGAACTTTTTGCTGCAAGGACAGTACCTCCCTGCAATGATAATCCCGTTACAGTTCCAGCAATTGGTGAATATATAACAGGTGAAGATTGTTGAAGCGAATACCAAGAGGAGCTGAGTGCTGTTTGTGATTGTGCAATAATTTTCTCTTGATTTTTGTAATCAGCTTCTGCTGCAAGCCATTCTTTTTCTGGAATATGAAATTCAGGTAAAGCCCTATTCTGATAATTTGGCGTCCCATCACTATTTTGATACGTTCCACTTTCGGCAAGTTCCTTGAACGTATCCCATTTATCAAACATCATGGCTTGCAACGTAAGTTTCTTTGTTTTTGCAGAGGCTAAACTATTCTGTGCGCTTTGATAGGAAGATAATGCTTGCATATATTTCTGCTGGCCTTGTTGGTCAAGGGTGATTTCTGCAATTTTATCTCCCGCATTTACAGAAGTACCATTTGTCGCATAAATAGTTGTAATCACACCGGAAGATTGAGTTGTAACCGCGGCATTATTTGTAGACGAGACTTGTCCTGAAGAGGTAACACTTACAGTAAGCGTGCCTTTTTCCACTTTAGCCGTTTGATACTGAACAGTGTCTTCTGTTTGTACAAAATAATGTGAATAAATATACCAACCGACTACCCCAAAGATTGCAATAATAATTATTTTAACAAGAAGGGATGCTTGGAGGAAAAAAATTTTAAATCGAGACAGCTGTCTCACAACGAATTGTAAAGGATTCATAAAATTATTATATATTTCTTACCTGAAATTTAACTGAAAACACTAGAAGATACTTTTTGTTTAAGTGGTAATGTAATCTCAAATATACTTCCCTCTTTTTCTTTACTTCTAACTGCTATAACTCCATTATGCGCAACTACAATTTTTTTTGCAATAGAAAGACCTAATCCATATCCACCCACGTTTCTTTTTGTACGAGCACTATCGGCTCGATAAAAACGATCAAAGATATACTGTAAATCTTTCTCTTGTATACCTTCACCGTGATCTATTACAGATATTTTTACATGTCCATCGGTTTTTTTTGTATGCACTTCTATCTCACTTTTTTTATCTGAATATTTAACAGCATTATCAAGGAGAATCACAAATAGATCGGTGAGACTTGTTGTATCTGCTTGAAGCTCCACTTCTTCTATGTCTGTTTTTATTTCTATCTGTTTCTGTTTCGCCAGCGGTTGCACTTTTTGTACTGATTTTTTAATAATTTCAGTAATACCACTTTTTTCAAAAGTTATCTGTGATTGTGGTTGTCCATACTGTGCAAGTGTAAGCAGTGATTCTGATAAAGATTGCAGTCTATCTACCTCCGTGATACTTTCTGTAAGCAACTCTCTCATTTCTTCTTTCTTGGGGTTCTTTTCACGCAAATGGACTTCCATAGCAGTTTTGAGGGAAGTAAGAGGAGTTTTAAGCTCATGCGATGCATCCGAAATAAATCTATTTTGCTCATCCACCATTTCTTTTATGGGCTTGAGTGTCCTTCCAGCAAGGATATACCCAAGAAAACCTGCGACAACCAAAATCCCCATATTTAAGACAAATAATAGCCAAATGATACGACCCTTTACTTCGTCTATCAAATCTGGCGTTGGAGGAAGCGGTGGAAACGGAGCTATTGTTGAATTATCATCTATTTGTATTCGTATCCGTGGAATATCTTGAAGGCGTTGCTCCATACGTAGACGGTGCCTCAACTCAAAACGAGTAAGTTCTACTGTAGCCGCTTTATAAATGATAGAACTAAACATGAGACTCACAGCCATAATAATAATGAGATACCAGGCAGTAAGACGTATTCGTGCTTTTTGAAACATATAAGGTGTTAATTTTTATCCGAAATTTTATACCCAAAACCTCGTACAGTTTTTATGAGTTGTTTACCATGCAAAAAGGGAATATCAATTTTGCTACGCAAATTACGGATATATACTTCAACCGTATTTGGCAAGATATCCGCATCATAATCCCAGACATGCGAGATAATCTGATCTTTGGTTAATATAAGGCCACTATTCCTCATCATGTACTCAAGTAAAATAAACTCTTTATTGGAAAGTTTAATATCTTTTCCGCCCCGCCTTACTTCATATGTTTTTGGATCAAGTGTTAGATCGTCTATTACAAGAAGAGTTTGTAATGATTGCTTAGGTCTCCGAGTTAAAGCACGAATACGAGCAATTAGTTCTTCAAAAGAAAAGGGCTTAGTTAGATAATCGTCTGCACCGGTATTGAGACCTTCGACTTTATCACGCACCTGACTTTTAGCCGTAAGCATAAGTATAGGTGTATGTACATCTTTCTTACGTAATTCTAGACAGACCGTAATTCCATCCATTTCGGGCAACATCCGATCTAAGATTATCACATCATATTCTTCAGTACTCGCAAGATCAAAACCAGATTGGCCATCAAACGTAATATCAACGGCAAAATGTTCTTGTTCTAGACCTTTTTTTATAGATGTCGCTATTCGATGTTCATCTTCCACAATAAGGATTCTCATAGCATCATTATACGCTGCGAGCTGAAGAATGGCTGAAGGATCGATATATATCAACTGCCACAATCCTGACTTGTTTTCTCCACATTTATAATTTGCTGTTTAGTAATTGCTTTTGTAATCAATTTAGGATCTGAATTTCCAACAAGTATGACTACACTATCATAAGGATTGATAGGATAGTTAAAAATATTTTCTACTGGCTCGCCGTTCACATATCCAATTAATTTTTTTGAGGCCTCAAAACTGTAATGTATATTTTTAAATAAATCTTGCCACATAGCTTCTTCTCTATGGGAATGTGCCACAAATCCGACATTATCATGCAGATGTGCTTTTTCATGTCCAATTTCTTCTTGAGACAAATTTTGTCTGTGCTCTTCACACGGCTTAAGACTCATGTAACGAATATTTGAAAAATCCACTTGCTTCCCATCCACAAATATAAGGAATCCTGCATGGATATGACGTTCCGCAGGTAGATGATTATAGTCACGATATGCCTTAAAGGCGAATATCCCTAAAATCAAAATTGCACAGGTGAGATACGTATATCTTTTCATTGTGTAAAGAGTATACCAAAAGAAAATCAATTACTTTTCTGATTCAAATAAAGCACAAACAGCCCCGTCTGGATCTTGAATAACAATATATCTTCCAGTATTAGTATGTTTAATTTTTGTAACTAAACTGCCTCCCATTTTTTTACAATTTTCTATAGACTCCTCTAAATTCTCAACCGTAATATATATCAGCCATTGAGAAGGCAAATCTTTATTTGGACCTTTTTTATGACATACCCCGGCCATAGGTAAATTGGTATTTTTCTGATTCATACAGTAGTCCTGATATCCGCCCATCTCTACAGGATCAACGTTCCACCCTACTACTTTTTGATAAAAATCTTTGATTTTTTCGGCTGATTCTACCGTAAGATCAACCCATGAGATAAGACCAATTTTTTTCTTCATATATTTATTCTAATGAACTTTATCTATCTAGGGAAGAAATTACATATCAAAAACATAGTAACGAACCTTTTCTTTTTTAAGGTCAAATAAATTGTATAAATAGGTAATGTCTTTATCTGAGTGACGTATACAACCCGAACTCCCTGGATTTGTTGCACTCAATTTAGACTCATCGCTTGCGACACCATGTAATCCAAAATACCCAGGCAGTTCCCAGTTGCATTGACCCTCACATTCTAAATAAGGCTCTGGGCCATAGGGCTCACTCTCACCGGTCGGTATATCAAGAGCTAGGAAATAAGGGGCTGTTTCTGGATTATCGGAAGAATCCATTTTATCTATAATGTACCAATATTCACGCCCAATAAGTTGAGGCAATGGTGTTGGTTTTTTACCCGGAACGCCAGTTTTTACAGTAAAAAATTTTATAAGTTTGCTCTCCTCCCTCTTCCCCGGGACACCTTGATACAAGTATTCCTTATTTGATTTACGCTCAAGCAACATCCAATATTCCTCTTTTTTGAACTTGTTAATTGGAGCGATATTCTTATTTTGGTAGAAGTTGAATAATAGAAAGCCTCCCGTCGTAAAAAAGGCAATAACAAAAGAGATAAAAACCCATCGCCGAATTTTTTGCAAAGTTATTACATCACGCATGGTACAATGACAACCTATGAAACTGTTAGTAATCGCACTAAGTTTATTATCCCTACTTGTAGTAGGCTTATTTCTATCTCAAAATAGTACGACAACCCCAATTGTAACAGCTCAAGATGAGAAGGTAATGCCAACACCTCCTCTAAAGCCTCTACTCAAAAAATACATAATACCTCAAAAAACCCAAGTAAATCAGACTTTTAATAATTGTGGCCCGGCAAGTCTTTCAATGCTCTTTTCTTATCAAGATGTAACAGTAACACAAGAAGTTCTTGGACAAAAACTGAGACCCTATCAAAATCCTGTAGGAGATAATGATGATAAATCCGTGAGTATGGAAGAGCTTGCAGAAGAAACAAAACAATATAATTTGCTCGCATATCATCGTCCTCATGGGTCAATGATTTTATTAAAAACACTAATAAACAATAATATACCCGTACTTGTCCGTACCTGGCTTCATCCCAATGAAGACATTGGACACTTTCGCATAATTCGAGGCTATGATGATGAAACCCAAGAGATTATCCAGGATGATTCATATGAAGGAGGTAATCTGAGACAGACATATGATGTTTTTGAAAATACATGGCAACCTTTCAATTATGAATACATGGTTGTAGTTCCTTCTGGAAAAAAAGAACTAGTGGAACAATTACTCGGAACTGATACAGATAATAGCCGCGCATGGAAAAATGCATACGAACAAGCCCTTGAAGAAGCTAAAGCCGAGCCCCAAAACCCATATCCAGTTTTTAACCAAAGTAGAGCACTTTTCCATTTAAATAAATATCAAGAGGCTCAACAGATATATGAGTCGATACAATCTAAGCTTCCCCGCCGTATGCTTTGGTATCAAATTGAGCCAATTGCAACATATGTAGAAACAAGTAACTATGAAAAAGTATTTACTCTCACGAATGAGATTCTCTCAAATGAAAATAGAGGTTTCTCTGAACTTTATCTTCTTAGGGCAGATGCGTACATGAGACAAGGGAATAAAGATGCAGCTCGTGGAGAAATACAACAGGCGATATATTACAATAAAAATTTAAAGGCCGCGCACGATGCTTTACAACAATTAGATATCCAATGAAAAAAAATCATATTATTTTTATAATCATCCTTATCGCCCTAATTGGAATGGGTTATTATTATTCTCAGAAAACAGACCATGCCTCCACTCCTATACAAGATATACTTGAAGACAAAGGTGAAAAAAAAGAGGCACATCCGCTTTCAATAGAATCATTACGTGAGAAAGAATATCTGGGAAGTGCTATCGTCATCGAAGAAACCTTATCTTCAGGCTCAAATTATTCCCGTTACATTGCGTCATATATATCTGAAGGAAATAAAATCTATGCGCTTCTTACGGTGCCTGCAGGGGAGAAACCAAAAACAGGTTGGCCTGTAATTATTTTCAACCATGGATATATTCCCCCAGCTCAATATCGCACCACCGAACGTTATATCGCGTATACCGATGGTTTCTCTCGTAATGGATATATTGTATTCCGCTCAGATTATCGAGGACATGGTAATTCTGAAGGAACAGCTAGTGGTGGTTATGGGAATAATGACTATACAATAGATATTCTCAATGCAGTAGCAAGTATAAAACAATATAAAGATACAGATCCAAAACGTATTGGGATGTGGGGGCATTCGATGGGAGGACATATTACGCTTCGTTCTATGGTGGTAAATAAAGATATAAAGGCTGGGGTAATTTGGGGTGGGGTTGTAGCGTCCTACCCAGATCTTATGTATAACTGGAGAAGAGGCACAAGTAGCCCGATGCCTAGCCCTCCGGGTGCTCGACCAGGTTGGAGACAAAATCTTTTAAAAGAGTATGGGACACCTACGGAAAATCCAAATTTTTGGAATTCTATTTCCTCAACTACCTATGTTTCGGAAATCTCTGGTCCTATACAACTACATCACGGAACAGCTGATACTTCAGTACCTGTCGAATTTTCAGAAAAACTCAATACACTTTTGAAGGAAAAAAATAAGATTTCCGAACTTTATACGTATGAAGCTGATGACCATGATATTACATCATCTTTTAATATTGCGATGCAACGATCTATAGATTTTTTTGATAAATACGTAAAAGGAGAATAAATCTGCTATGGCGTAGTTCCGCCAAGGAATTCTTCAAGATTTGTCACCGTATCCCCATCTTTATCCCCATTATAATCAGCGGTACCCACCGACAGTCCTTTCACCGACTCCCATGTATCGCTCATGCCATCTTGATCCGCATCAGGATATGGAGTGCCTGAAGCCAGAGTGGGCATTGTCCCAGGTATGCTGACAATTCGGCCTGTACCATTTTTTACGTCATTTATAACACGAGTATCAAAACTATCTCGCATAGATACGAAGGTACCATTTGCTTCGAGTCTTGCCGAAGCCCCAGCTTGTGCGAGAACCTGCGCGTACGCCTGCGCCGCTGAAGTAGTTGTAACTTTCGCATATGGAAACTGTGTTGTAGATTTCGTATAGCTTCCACCAACGACACTCCATTCATCTCCCGTATCACTAGTTCTATGGGGTCCGAGGTTGCCTTTCGCATATATAGTAACACCTGCGTCGCCCCTCATTTCCGGGGCTTCAGCACTGTCTAATCCTTTTTTTGTATAATTAGCAATATAATTCAGTCTCACTGGGCCATGTTTCGTATCACACCAGCCATTTGAAGCACCATAATTATAAATAACATTATTGACAACATCTATATCTCCAACTTGACATCGCGGATTGCGCTCCTGGTTATGAGCGAATAAATTATGATGGATACTAATGTTGGTAGCATACCCTAATAGAATGCCTTTACTATGAGGCGCCAGACCTTCAGCAAGAAGAGACCATTGCACCGATACATTTTTGACCCTATCATTTGAACCCGTATATGTCGACATATTTTCATCTACTGTCCATGTTGAGGTGATATGATCGAGCATA
>CAZPYR010000060.1:0-7904 GCA_964590815.1 uncultured Gammaproteobacteria bacterium
CAGGGTCAAAGCCTGGATTCCGGGTCATGCCCGGAATGACAATACATTTTATGCATAAACTCCTCCTTGCCACGACAAACAAAGCCAAGCAAGCCGAAATCACTTTCGGACTGCAACCGATCCTTGAAAAAGGAGTCACCATCGTTTCGCTTCGCGACTTCCCCAGCATCGAAGAACCCGAAGAAACAGGCGCTACCTTTGAAGAAAATGCCAAACTTAAAGCGCAATACTACGCCGAAAAGACAGGACTCCCCGCCCTCGCAGACGATGGCGGTCTCATGATAGACGCGCTCGGAGGTGAGCCCGGGGTGAAGTCACGCCGCTGGCCCGGCTATGCCGCAACAGATCTCGAACTTATCCATTATGCACTCGATAAGATGAAAACTATTCCCGAAGGTAAACGTACAGCACAACTTGCCACATGCGTTGCTTTTTACGACCCAACATCTACACAATTTATTTGTGAACAAGAATCGATCGATGGTTTTATCACCACAGAGCCACTCACCATGGATACTAATGGGTATCCCTATAGAGCACTTTTTAAAGTGACAACATACAATAAATTCTATGATGAACTGACTCAAGAAGAGCACGATGCAATCAACCATCGACTACTCGCAATCAAAAGGCTCATACCCCAAATCAAGAAATATCTGCTACAATAACAAGTAATTAAGAATGAAGAGATAAGAAAGAAGAATTTCTTCTCTCTTCTTTTTTAATTCTTAATTTAATACTATGCTCGATCTCAACTATATTCGCGAGAACGCGGCCAAAGTAAAAGAAGCCGCAAAAAACAAAAATCGAAAAGTTGATATAGATCGCATCCTCTCCCTCGATGAAACCCGACGAGAAGTCATAAAGCAGTCTCAAAAACTCCGTGAAGAACGCAATGAACTAGCCAAACAAAGACCACCCAGTAAAGAGACGATAGAACGAGGTAAAGCAATCAAAGATGAGTTAAAGACAATTGAAGAGAAGCTTACAGAAACAGAAAAAGAACTCAATACTCTCATGCTCTATGTACCCAATGTGCCGCTCGATGAAGTACCTGTGGGATCAGACTCAACTGGCAATAAAGAACTCAAAAAATGGGGCGAAATTCCCACGTTTGATTTTGAAATAAAAGATCATATCGAGCTAGGTACAGCACTAGATATTTTCGATCTAGATCGCGGCTCAAAAGTATCTGGATTCCGAGGCTATTTCCTCAAAAATGAAGGAGCAATACTCCACATTGCCCTCATGTTTTACGTACTCCAAAAATTGGTCAAAAAAGGTTATACGCCGTTTATTGCGCCTTCTATTGTGAAACAGTTCACACTTTTTGGTACCGGGCATTTCCCTTGGGGCAGCGAACAAGATGTATACAGCCTCAACGATGAAGATATGTATTTGGCAGGCACGGCCGAAGTACCGATCACCGCATATCACTCAGGTGAGACATTGAATGAAAAAGATCTACCCAAGCGCTATGTCGGTTTTTCACCCTGTTTCCGCCGTGAAGCCGGGGCCTACGGACGAGATACTCGAGGTCTCTATAGACTGCATGAATTCTGGAAAATAGAGCAAGTAATCCTTGGTCCCAACAATCTCGATGAAGCTCGCAAACTCCATGAAGAGCTACAAACCAACTCAGAGGAAATTTTACAAGATCTCAAGCTCCCCTATCGACAACTCCTCATGTGCACGGGAGATATGGGTGAACCACAACTTAAAAAATATGATACAGAGACTTGGATGCCTTCAAGAAAAGACTATGGTGAAACCATGTCCAATTCAATCATGGGAGAGTTTCAGGCACGCCGGCTGGATATAAAATATCGTGATAAGAACAATAAGGTACAGTATGCCTATACGTTCAATAATACGGCAGTCGCTTCACCTCGAATACTTATTGCTATATTTGAGAATTATCAGCAAAAAGATGGAAGTATACTGGTGCCTGAGGCTTTACAACCTCTGTGTGGATTTAAAGATATAAAGAAAAAGAACTAGAACTCTAAACATACATATCGTATACGTAATAAATCCTATAGCAAAATTCCCTTGTTTTTTTTGGCAACATCCCTATAATACATAATAAGTATGCAAATCAACTGTTGGTCAGTCATTTCCGCCCACTTTACCCTTACCCTTTATAGGGCGGGTCAGTGATGAATGATCAACTGTTCATTACACCCGCCCCGGAAGAGGCGGGTTTTTTTATAAGTTAATACAGCTATGGCATCTCAATTGTTAGAAAAACATGGATCAAAGTTTATAAACGCAAAGGAAGTATGTCCAGCAAGTCCTTCATCTGAAAGCACTGTTATCTATTCGACATTAGATGAGGCAATTCAGCACCATCTAGAAGATCCACAGAGTAATGCTAAGCTAGATTTTATTGCAAGGGCTTATGGATGCGATCCTCAAGTACTCATTACAGATGCAGGTTTAAGTCCACTTCTTCATTTATATCAGGAGGGTCGCATGGTAAGTGCTGTTAAATCTCATGCTCTTTTAGTTGATCCATATAATATGACGGATGTCATTATGTCTGGTCAAATTATGCAAGAAACGGGTATCCCGACCGCTATTTTAGCTGTTACATATAGCGAAGATAAATTCATATCAAGCCCTGAAAAAACAGCGTTATTTGGAGCTCAACGATATCTTGTGGGCTATAACGAAAAAGGAAAGCCATTATTTAATTCTGTACAAATTAAACCAACAGGTATCCGAAAATATAGTAGTGAGGGAGGAGAAATTATAACTCCTATAAATAATATTGATCATGCGGTAGGTGTTCCATTAAAAGATATTATGGTACAGATTGAGGAGCCTATTGATCCCCGTGGTACCAAAGCTCAATTAACCGACGATGAGAAACGTGAGCAATATATCGAAGCCGCACTGGGTATCAACTGGCAGCAGATATTAAATCATCCTTGTTTGGGAGATGCCGCTGGAAAAGGATATATAAGTGTATCCGATTTACATAAAGTTCTGTTTGAAGAGACAGTAAATAGACTAAGGATGCAGGGAGCTTTACCATCTCAACAAGATATGCCTATTGTACATGGTGAATTAGGTACTATTTCAAAAGCTATTTTAAAACATGCCACATATGTACCTGAGACAACCCAAACACTAGGTTTTGAAGGACCAGCAGAGCAAATCTTGACCGATACACTGTGCATACAGCCATCTACTATACAAAAAATTGATGTATATCTGAAAACATTGGACGAAAGTCTGTTAAGCGAAATTGAAGCGGAAATACCTGTGCATAATGAATCTCCCACAGAAGCAGAAATAGAATCTCTAAGACAACTAGGCCAAGAAAATTTAAATCAAATATGTTCTTTTATCATGGGAAAAAAAGGTCTTTCGTTCCATGAAAAATCTGGTCTATTAGCAAATGGAGAGCACGCAGATCCGGCGAGCTATTATCCATTATTTCAAGCATTATTATGTCATGATTACTGTGAACTAGATGGCTCTGATGTAGATCATTATTTCAGTAGAAAAGTACAAAGGGCTCAGGCATTACAAACTGCACATGGATTACCTATTACCATCATTAGAACCCCCGCTGATGAAGTAGTTACTCAGGACAATAGTAATTTCATTAAACCATTTGTGGCAACTCGATTACATCCAACTGGTAAATATTTTGATATTACGGCAGCCAACGGACATATCGCACAGCAGGTAATACTTCCTTTAAGACAGCAGGAAATTAATGGCAAGAAATTATCAAAAGCCGAACAATCAGCAGTCGAAGCTCGCTTACAGCAAATTAAAAAGGCAGAACTCGCTAAAGTATTTTTGGCAGTCCAGGAAAGTGTAGAAAATGGAACGAGTGCAGAATGGCAAAGAACTACTGAGGCAATTGCGACTGACGAAGTAATGCAATGGTGGATACAAATGATAGCTACGTTGCCTGATGAATTAAAAATTTAGTAATATATGAGCATGACAATATTTGATTATATCCATAAATTTGTAGCACTTTCTCCTCGCTTTGCGCAAGGAGAGGTAAAAACAGCTGAGTATATTGAATCTCACTTAAAAGATATGAGTATGGCCTTCCTTGATCATACGTTTAAGACAAGTGTCCCATACCCTCGGGAAGTAACCCTTGAGGTAGATGGAGAAAAAATTGACTGCCGGAATGTCGGCATGGAAAGCGGAGAATTTGTGAATAAAGATAATCTCATAAGCTCAGTGTATTGGAGCGATACAGATTTTTACTTACCTCCCAATATCAATTTTAATCCCCGCTGCAAGGACACCGTGTCTATGGCACTGTACTATAAACATGCAGCCATAGCTGTTCGCCGCTCTGATGTGAATAAAATACTTATGGCCAACAAAATTTACGGAAAAACAATCGTTGAACCATATGAATTTACAGGACATAACTATTTAATTGGAAATACTAAAAATCCAAAAAATATTATATTTACTCATTACGATTGTTGGGAAAATGGAGCTATAGACAATGCTTCCGGTACTGCAGTTACGTTGCATACCGCAATAAATCATCCAGAATTACTCCAGGACAGCTTATTTGTAATCGGGGCAAATGAAGAAATCTCTTATGATGAACCAATCTATTGGGGTAAAGGTTATCGCGCATTCCAAAATGATTATAAAAGTCTACTTGATAATGCTAAAAATATATTAGTTGTTGATTGCGTAGGATATTCTGAACATGAATGGGCAACCGACCCGGAACATGTCGTGCTGGGTATACCATTCAAAGATTTTGATAACTATGCAGGTAAGACGAGAATGCTTTGCGGCGATTTCGATATGCTTATGAATGTATATCATAGTAATGATGATACCGTATCGTTGCTTTCAGAGGACAAACTGAATGATGCGCAGAAGCAACTAATTGCATTCCTCCAACAAACAATATAATCTTGAATTATATGTATGAGGTATGTATAATATTCGAAATATAAATTATATCTTTTTATGGAAAGACCACGAGCATGGTTTGAACTGGATGATCCAAGTTTAAGACCTTCTAAACAAAACGCAAATATCACTGAAGCTGAAACAGAGACGCAGCCTCTAGCTGAGAAACCAAAGTCTTGGGGCCAGATTGTCGAGGAAAATGGACAGCAAGCACCCAGACAATGGACAGAAGCTGATCTGGGAATTTAAATAGCCCGGCATATCCTTTCTCCCAATGCTTGTGTTGAGAGTGAATTATAGGAGACTATATCTTTTGTCCCTAATCCCTCCTCCAATGTTTTTTCTACCGCTTCTCGTATCGCTTTCCCTTCCTCACCCATTCCAAAACTATACTCAAGCATCATCGCGGCCGAGAGAATGGTACCTAGGGGGTTTGCCGTTCCTTGTCCTGCTGCTTTTGGATAAGAACCATGAATTGGTTCATAAACTGAAGTTTTATCTCCTATCGATGCCGATGGCAACATACCTATAGAACCAGTTATGACAGAGGCTTCATCAGTGAGGATATCACCAAACATATTTTCAGTCAGTATCACATCAAAAGCAGTGGGTCGCTTGATAATCTGCATTGATGCGTTATCCACAAACATATATTCAACGGTAACATCTGGGTAATCCTTAGACATCTGTTGCACTGTTTCCCGCCATAAACGGGATGTTTCCAAAACATTTGCTTTATCGACCAATGTAAGCTTCGATTCCATTCTTCTTTCTTCTCTCTTCATTCTTCTTTTTAATGCCAGTTCAAAAGCGAACTTCGATACACGTGTTATTTCATCAACTGTATAAGTAGATATATCAAAGGCCTTTTTTCCTTCATCTGTTCGCCCTTTTTCCCCAAAATAGATACCCCCGATAAGCTCACGTATGACTACAAAATCTGCACCTTCTACAATTTCACGTTTCAACGGGCTTTGATTAATGGTTGCATCAAATGTCATGATTGGGCGAACGTTGGCATACAGTCCGAGTGTTTTACGCATTTTTAAAAGTCCTTGTTCAGGTCGTACTTTAGCGGTTGGATCATTATCAAACTTCGGGTCACCTATTGCCCCAAAGAGTATAGCATCCGCCTCTAAGCACAATTGTTCAGTTTCTTTAGGAAATGGATCACCTACTTTATCAATGGCAACTCCACCAATGAGACCTTCTTCAAAAGTAAACTCATGATTGAATCTTGCAGCTGTTTTTTTGAGGACATTTACACCCTCGGCAGCCACTTCTGGGCCTACACCATCACCTGGCAAAACAGCAATATGTTTTTTCATAGTTTTAGTATTATTAATAATCTTTTTTAGAATTTCTCACGATAGCATCTATACGGGCCGATCGTAATGTAATATTATATTTTTGCAATTTTTCTATAGCTTTTTGGCATTGCTGCTCTAGGAGCGGACGTGATTGTTGCAATGTTTCCATAGATACCCGTAGTTGACATTTACTTGGATCGGGATCTTCCACATAATACCGAGGTACTACTTCAAAACCAAGTGGTTTTATAGTTTCTGCTAGTTGATGATACGTCACTACCTCTATTACAGATGGTCTTTCCACTTTAGGTTGGGCATAGTAATCTAGTAATGCCTGCATATCTGCTGTTGCCATCAGAAAGAGCGTGGCATGATCTATAGGTTTCCGCGCAATATATCCTCGCTTTGGATCCTCTTGCATATCTCTATAAGGGACCAAGTGTAATTCCGAACGTTGATCATGAGGATGAGCATCCACAGTGATAGAACCAAAACCAATTTGTGTTCTGTATTGTTGCATATAGGCAATAGACATCTTACTTTGTAAATCAAATAGTTCAGGATCAGACATCTTGTCGAGCTCAAGGGGACTCATTTCCTGACGCCAATTCTCAAATGTAAATCGTGAAACATCAAATATTGACATTTCTACTGCTTCTGATGCCATATTTTTTTATAAAATTGTGTTACGAACTTTTTCAAAATGTTCTGTATGTTTTTGCAAACTTTGTAAATATGAAATATCATCATACCCATTGATCAGACATTCTTTTTTATAGGGTGAAATCTCAAAAGTAGTTTCCAATCCATATTTCGGAGCATGCAATCGCTGTCGAGAAAGATCTACTTCAAAAACAGCGGTATGATCTTTGAAAATGACATCAAATAGCAGTTTCAAGTATTCATCCGTTACTTGTATCGGTAAAAGAAAATTATTGAGTGCATTACTCTTAAATATATCGGCAAAAAAGCTTGAGATAATCACTTTGAAGCCATAATCCGCAAGCGCCCAAGCGGCATGCTCACGACTCGAGCCACAGCCAAAATTACGACCTGCCACGAATATTTCACCTGTATAGGTATCATCATTTAATATAAAATCAGCTTTTGGACTCCCATCAGCTTCATATCGCCAATCACGAAACAAATTCTCACCAAACCCTTCACGCGTAGTAGCTTTTAAAAAGCGCGCCGGGATAATCTGATCCGTATCTATATTTTCTATAGCTAACGGCACTGCGGTAGATTGTAAAATAGTTAACTGCATAATTAAGAATTTGATTCCATTGTTTTTTTTGTTGAACCAAGAATTTTTAATATTTCTGACAAATTTGATGCAATATTTGTATATTCATTCTTTTCTATAAATTTAGTAGCCTCTAATATTCTGAGCCAGTATCAGTTTCTCGAGCTTCTTTATATGCAGTACAAATTTTTGTATAAAAGTCCTTTTTTGATTGTCCACCTATAGCTTCTTCTACGTTTGCACCTATTGAGGTACCGCTTCTTAACAATTGTTTAGCAATAACAAACTCTTTTTTGTTATAAACTAAATATTTATATAGTTCAACAATTGCTATTGAAAATTTGAACGTTTTTTCCTGAATGATATTTTGTTTCATTTCTTAATTCTTAATTCTTAATTCTTAATTCTTAATTCTTAATTCTTAATTCTTA
>CAZPYR010000061.1:0-1003 GCA_964590815.1 uncultured Gammaproteobacteria bacterium
ACGATCATGATTTTGTCTATACGGTTGCCGTCCATATCGACAACTTCAAACCTGTAACCAAAAATTTCAAAATTGTCGCTAGTTACCGGCACACGGCCAAGTATATGCATCGCAAAACCAGCAATTGTATTGTAATCGGCTTCCTTTTCGCCGGGTAAATGATCGATTTTAAAATGCTCCTTAAACTCGGTTGTCGAAAGCAACCCATCGACAAGCCAAGAGTTCTGATTGCGACGAATAATTTTCTTTTCCTCACGATCATTGATTTCGGGCAAATCTCCAACAATAGCCTCCAAGATATCGGTTACCGTCACGAGACCTTGTACATTGCCATACTCGTCTATCACGATACCCATATGGATATGATTTCGCTTAAAAAGCTCCATGACCTGAAGCGCTTTCAGATTTTCAGGTATAAGAAGAGGTTTGTACATGAGATCTTTAATACTGATTTTTTGATTGGCAATAAAGGCTGCCAAAAGGGAATCTGAGTTGATGATACCTTTTACATCATCGAGATCTTTTTTGCATACAGGGTAGTATGAAAACTGGTTTTGCAGGACTGCTTTTTTCAAGGATTCTATATCGGAATCTATATCAATCCAGATAATCTTATTGCTTGCAGTCATGATAGAAGTCACTTTTTTATCGCTCAAATTGAGTGTTTTTTCTACGATATCTTTTTCAGTTGTTTTGATTACGCCAGATTGAGATCCTTGCTGTAGCAGCACTCGCACTTCATCTAGACTCATAGGAATTTCTTGTCGTGGTTGGATATTAAAAGCTTGCAAAATGGCGTCTGTAGTCGTGCTGAGGATATCTACTAGTGGTCCAAATATCTGGGCCAGGATATCCATACTGCGTACCATCCACAGACTGATGGTTTCGGGATTATTGAGTCCAAGTCTTTTAGGCACCAGTTCTCCGATAATGATAGAGACATAGGTGATAAGGAAAACGACGATTGCGACCGCGATTGTATGACTTACTCCTTCGGTGAACC
>CAZPYR010000061.1:1013-6439 GCA_964590815.1 uncultured Gammaproteobacteria bacterium
AACCCTACCTCTTGAAAAAAAGCGGTGAACGGCTGACTGAAGGCCACCGCTCCAATAGCGCCGGTAAGAGTGCCAATGAGGGTGATACCGACCTGTATCGTAGAAAAAAGTTTGTTGGGATTGTCGGCAAGCTTGAGCACTTTTTCAGCATTTTTGTCTCCTTTATCCGCAAGATGTCTCAACTTGGTTTTTTTGGCGGCGATGATAGCTATCTCGGCCATCGAAAGAAGTCCATTGAAGACGATCAGAATAAGTATGATTACTATTTCCATATGTCCCATCATTATATCAAATAGAAACTGTAGCAGCGGTCTATCAGTGAAAATAAGTAAATGTTATGGAGAAGCTACAAATGCTCTGAGGAATTTTTGAAGATCGGCAAACTGGTGCGGATTGTAAATAGATACTGGCAGTACTCGGGGCTGAAGTTTTTGAAGCTGCGCAAGCTTGGTGGCTGCCACGTCTTCGCTGACCAGATCGGTTTTGGTGAGAAGAAGAATTTGAGGCTTTTTAAGCAACTCAGCATTGTACTGCTCCATCTCTTTCATAATGGTATTGTATATCGCAATCAGATCTTCATTGTCTGCCGCAATACAGTGCAAAAGAATCGGTACTTTTTCTACATGTTTGAGGAATTTGATACCAAGACCCTTGCCTGAGGCTGCTCCTTCGATAAGCCCTGGTATATCGGCAAGTACTTTATCTTCAAAAACACCCAGGTTTGGCTCAAGCGTAGTAAAGGGATACATGGCTGTTTTGACCTTGGCGGAAGTAAGCTCATTGAGCAAGCTGCTTTTACCAGCATTGGGAAGTCCTATAAAGCCAAAGTCCGCAATGAGTCGGAGCACGAGTCGCAAATGTCTTTTTTGGCCATCTCGGGCGGGCAGTGATCGCCTGGTAGACTGCTCGGTAGCCGTGACAAAGTGAGCGTTGCCTCGCCCACCACGACCTCCTTTAGCCAACAGATGCTGCGTTTCAGCATCATTTACTTCTACTTCAAAATCGGTTTCAGAATCTCGTACCAGTGTGCCGACGGGGACTTTGAGGATAATATCATCGCCTTTGTGACCATGTAGATTGTAATTGTCTCCGGCTTTGCCACTGGGAGCAATATAGCGGGTAGTACTGGCAAATTTGTATAAATCTGCTAAGTTTTTGTCTCCTTGGACATAGATATTGCCGCCATTACCCCCATCTCCTCCTGAAGGTCCTGTTTTAATACCTGGAAAATAGGTGACTGCGCCTTCGCCACCTTTTCCGCCTTGTACACTGATAAATGCTTCATCTACAAACATACTCATAGTATAGCGTCAGGAAGGCAGAAAAGCAAAAGTCTGTCATCCCGAAGGTGGTTTGGGATCTTTAGGCATACAGAGATGCTGCAACAAGTTCAGCATGGCATGTAGAGAAGTATTTAACTCTTCGGTTGTGCGATAACTGGTTGTACGATCTCCTCTACCTCACGTGCCGATTTTACTGTCATAAGCTGCGCGCGCATTTGCGCCGAATGATCGAAGCCTCGGCAGTACCAGGCCATATGCTTGCGAAGAGACAGAAAATTGCCTTCAGGGAGGAGGCGCTCAAAAGCACGGCAATGCTCAAGGCCTGTTTTGAGTCTGGTTTTATAATCGATTTCCTCGCCCGTAAAGAGCCAGGGATTACCAAATGTGGCTCGTCCGATGAGTACGCCATGTAGATTGTATTGTTTTATTCTTTGCAGTGCTTCCTCTTTGGTCTTGATATCGCCATTGCCCATCACATAGGTCTTTGTACCCTTAGCAGTCGCGGCGGCTATACCAATCTGCTCCCAGTCGGCAAAACCCGTATACATCTGTTTGAGAGTGCGGCCATGCACGGTAATATTTACAGGCTGCACCTCGAGTAGATACGATATCCACTCTTTGATACTTGGCGCCTCAAAACCGATACGCGTCTTGACCGATACAGGTATGATTTGTCGTGTCGACGTATACTGGTATTTCTTGATCATGGTATGTACCGCCTCGGTCACTTTGGGGCGTATGCCCGCATTTTCCATACTCTGACCTTCACTCCAATCTTGTACTGCCTGCTGTACTGATCGTACTATTTTTTGCGCCAGATCAGGAGTGCGTATAAGCCCAGCTCCCGCGCCACGGCCGGAAACAGATTTATCGGGGCAGCCCATATTTATATCGATACCATCAAAACCAAGCTCGGCCACAATAAGCGCGGCCTTATAAAAAGCCTCAGGTTCTGTGCCATAAATTTGTGCAATGGTTGGTGTTTTGGTTTTATGATAGACAAAGCCCTCAAGTAGCTTGGTTGCTCCCGCAGTGACGCCTTCTACTGCCACAAACTCGGTGAGCAGAAGGTCTGGTTTGCCGACCGTATCTACGATGTAGCGAAAGGCGGCATCGGTGACGCCATCCATCGGGGCCAGGCCTATGAGTGGTTCATTATCCCAAAAAGTTTTCATACTGTTTTCATACAAAGTCCTAACAGGTTGCTGACCTACTATTATAGCTTATAGCACTATAATTACGCTATGGATGAAGATTTAGTACCGGTTGAAATGGATTTACCTAAAGAGCATATACCTCATGTCGGGGGTAAAGAAGGTGAGAAACAGGCGAACAATTTTAAAGATATTGTCCAGGCATCTCGTCGTATATTGTTTCAGGCTCAAAATGTTTTTCCTTTAGATTTTTTCCCTGACAAGATAATCATTGATGAGAATAAGATAGATATTGTATATGGTTTATTTTTTTTCTCTCAGGAAGTCTTTTCGATACCCTACAATCGCCTCAGTGGCGCCACAAGTAGTGTGGGTCTTTTTTTCGGGAGTCTTTCGATAGAAATACAGGGATATGAGCAAAATCCTCCTGTACTATCGAAGCTGTGGAGACAAGATGCAATACGGGCACGTCGGCTCCTCAATGGCTTGGTGACGGCTCATCGGCAAGGTATAGATCTGTCCAAACTGGACCTCACGCAGGTGATGAACTTGGTTGAAGAGATTGGGTCGGCCCAAGTAGCTACCTAACAATCAGACTATTTCTTCTTTTTTCTGACGTACAAATGAGATCCATTCTTCAATAACTTCAATAATAAGTTTGAACGGGGCCTCGATGATAAAATCAAAAATGACTATAAAAAAGTTGATCTTGGAAACGCCTTCGCTGAAAAATTTGCCCAGTGACAAGATCGGCATGAAGAAAAAGTCTGTGATAGGCTGAAGTACTCCTGGTTTTTCGGCCAGACGGTACATATTGGCAAGTTGTTTGAGTCGATAGGAGAAAAACCCGACGACACTGATAAAGAATACAAAGATGGCTTCACTGAGTATATTGAAGTGGCCGTAGGAAAGCACCAGATGGATAAGATATAAGGTAACCACAAATGTGAGTACATAGAGTATCGTAAATCCAAATACTAGAATGGGTCTTTTATACTTGGCTTTACGGGTGATATAGGCTACAGATTTTTCAAAGGACGGATCGGCATCGGTGATATCGATGATACGCCCAAAGAGCCTTTTGGTATTGTCATCGCCGGGGATGGAGACGCTGAGTATGATGAGAAGCATAAAAAGAGGCGGTACAACGCTGTTTACGGCGATTGCGATATAGTTTACTTCATGAAAAATATATTGAGATACTGGAATTTCAAGGAGAAGCGCAAACACCATCTTGGTGATAAATATATATATTAAGCTACGAAAGGCCAAATTGTTGAGTCGTGAGCGTATCTGGGCATATTTCTCGCGTGCTGTTTGTTCTACATGTGTCCAAAGGAGTTTTTTACTCGTAAGTATATCCTCAAGATTTTCTTTCTGTTCGCGGATGATGGAGAAAAGGATAAGGAAAGGCGGAAGCTGCTTGCGGGTAAACCGCACTAGTTTTTCCACATTGGGATTGCTGATAAGATCGTCTATCTTTTTGAAAATAGCTGGCAGCTTGGTGAGCATATCGGGCAACTCGTTTCCTGTATACATAGAAAGAGGTTTATAGAAAAGCCTAAAAAGGTGATAGCGCTGATAGGCAGTATCTGATTTGCGATAGGCAATTTCGAGAGCGATAAATAGGTAGGTATCACGTAGCTCTTCGGTACAATCTTCTATCTTGATTTTTCCTTTGAGAGTTTGAAAAATAAAATAGGTAAAATCTGATTCCCTTTTGGCCTGACTCAGCGTAAGATGCTCTTCAATTTCGGCAGTAATAAGCTGTATAAGAAACTCGGCTAGATACTGTTTGCTCTGATGATTGCGCCCGGTGAGAATTTTTTTCCTGATAATAAGATATTGATTTACGATTTGCTGTACTTCGGCTATATCTTGCTCTCCCAGAGAACTATTTGCGAAATATCTGGCCCACAGCAGCTCACGTAAAATATTTTCGGATTCATTTTTACCTTCCGGATTGAGGGTGAGACGCCTTTTCATGATACGCTCAATTGCAGCACGCCGAATGAGATGGTCTTCGCGATACTCTATAGCATTTCGTACTTTTTCGTACATGAGCGCTATAAAAGAAACAGTTTGAGAGACGGTGATTTTGGTATACTCATCGGTGGTACGACCCGGGCCTATAGTTTTTAAAGACGCAAGAAGAGTCTTGGTGATCTTTGAAAGCTCTATAGCATCATCCTGCTCGTTTTTGGCCTTTTTTTCTTCTTTTTTATTGGTATCCATACGTCTCTAATTAGTCTTTGATCGTGGCGCCTGTCGTTGTGATCTTCTGAGATAACTCTGCCACTTTTTCTTTAACCAGTTGTTCATGTATTCCTTCTACATTTAATCGTAAAAGAGGCTCGGTGTTTGAGGTGCGAATACTAAATCTCCAGTCTGCAAAATCTATGGCAATACCATCTAGCGTGGAAAGAGTGCCATCTTTATATGTCTCTATAACTTCTTTGAGGAAATCCGGGACGCTTGCATGCTCTGGGAACTCGAAATTGTACTCGCCTGATTCTACCGAACTTCGGAGTTCATCGATGATATCTGCAATGGGCCTTTTTTCCTCTGCCATGACACGCAATACGTACAGTATGACACGGAGTGAGCTTTCGCATCCTCCCATAGATTTGAAATAGTAGTGACCGGAAGACTCTCCGGCAAAGGCTGCATTTTCTTTATTGACTTGCGCCGTGATGAGGGCATGACCGACTTTGGTATACCCCACTTCCCCACCGTATTTTTCAACAATAGATTTGACATTGCGGATGTAGCGGATATCTACGAGTATGCGTGCACCAGGCTCATCTTTGAGTATCTCTCGTGCAATGAGTGCTGTGATATATGTCGCTGGTATAATCTCGCCTTTATTATCTACAAACATGACCCGATCTCCATCGCCATCGGTGCAGATACCAAGATCTGCTTTTGTCTCAAGTACTTTGTCTTGGAGTTGGCGAAGCGTTTTAAATTGCAATGGATCAGCCTGATG
>CAZPYR010000061.1:6449-7816 GCA_964590815.1 uncultured Gammaproteobacteria bacterium
GCTCGAAATTTATCTTGACTAAATGTGTTTGAAGTCTATCAAAGAGTTCCTTAACAGGCAAAATACCCATGGCATTGGCGGGATCGGATACAAAGGTGAGATCTTTGAGATCGCCCGTGCCTATTGCGTCGACTGCCTGGGTAACTTCTTCTTGCAGGACATTGGCTACAATTTCGCTTGAACCGTCATTGGTATATGGGCCATAGGTCTGACTTACTGCCAGTTCTTTGATGTCATTCATGCCTGTCTCTTTGCCTATTTTTATAAGTTTATCTCCATCTCGCATGACAATTTTTATACCATTGTATTCTTTGGGATTGTGTGATGCGCTGATTTGGATACCTGCATCGTATGAGTGATAGCGGACTGCAAAATAGACAGTAGGCGTTGCGGCCAGATCCAGCTCTTTGACATGTGCGCCACAGGCGACGAGCGTCTTGTTGGCTACATCGTAGAGAGAAGGTGAAGAGATACGCATATCACGGCCCAACGCAACTACTACATTTTTTTTACCTAATTTGTGTGATAAAAATGTATAAATGGCACGCATAACATGCACCATGACTTCTTCGTTTATGCTATCAGGGTAGATAGCTCGAATATCGTAGGCTTTAAAAATCGCGGAATTGAGATTGGACATAATTTTATTTCAAATAATAACAGGCGAGAATTTCTATAGATTCCCGAATATCAAAAGTGCTTGAGCTTGTCTTCATACCGACATCTATTTTAGCAAGTCCTTCATAAAAACTCACAAGTTTTTCTTTTTGCCAGGCTCGTGCTTGCGCTTGTAGTTTGCCTCGCTGCCAGGGAGCTGTCTTTTTATCAAATGCTCCTTCTGCTGCCAGTATAAGCTTGCGGATATGTCGCCATAATAGAGTATATATGAACATGATATCTTGGGTTTGGTGTACTTGGTGTAGAGTCTTGATAAAATGATTTATTTTGCCGGGTACGGCTATATCTAGCAGCTCAAAGATGGTCTGCCCTGGCTTGGCTTCGTAAAAAGAGCTGGTCAGCTTTTTGAGGGTGCTTAGCTCGTAGGCGGACTTGCCATTTTCCCAGGCGATGATATGTAGTTTGGCATTTTTACTCAGCTCGTCTACTGCGGTTTTGAATTCGGACTTGCCTCGTCCTTTATAGAGTGATGATAGGTTTTCGACGGCGTATACAGACTCTTGCCCAAATAGGTCGATGACTCCCTCGTTGCTTTTGAGGATATCGGGGAGTTCGGATGCGGCTACATCTTTGACATTGAATCCTTTCGTTTTATACGATTGTTTAATGGTTTGCAGTTTTTCTCTTGAAGCAGCAATATCCTCTCCACAAATGATTGTCAGCATAGTCTATTTTATCATATTTTTACC
>CAZPYR010000062.1:0-7446 GCA_964590815.1 uncultured Gammaproteobacteria bacterium
CTTCCAGAAATTGTTTAATCCGCTGCGGTGGGCTCAGTTCATTGATATACGCATAATTCATATTTTTTCCCCGCTTTCTTGATTCCTGCATCGCGTTATAGTTATGAGGATTCGGATTTTTTTTGTGGAAGCCAGAAAGATCAATAAATCGGTTTTGATCCAACTTCACTTTTTCAAGTTTATTTTCGGGTGCTCCATCCTGAACTGCCTCCATTCGGGTAGGGTAATAGGCTGTTAAGCCAGTTTTAGGATCATCGTATTTATATACGTCGCCGGAAACTTTGACCACTCCCTGCTTCTGGTTTTCAGACTTAACATCAAGTCCACGGTTTGTCAGAACCTGTGAAAAAGGTGAAGCGGGTTGACTACTTTTCGCATGGTACACATCTGTATCTTTGCCTTTTGATAATATATGTGTCGGGGCATAGCCATTTGACGATGAATCATCGTAAGATTTCTCTATTTTCTCTTTTCTCATACGATTATTAAGAAACTGTCCGGCTGTATAGCTCATGCTTCCACCGGTCAATCCTCGTTTAAAATCGTTTATTCGTGTCGAAACCGGTGCTGTTGTTGCTCTCGTTGCAATCGCAGCCTGCATATTGGTCGTAAACATACCCCAGGCATCTCCAAATAGGCGACCAACCAGCATATTCACTCCACCAAGGAAGAACAGAAAACCTGTATAGAAGAAGAGCATTCCTACTGTTGGCCCTTGAGCATTAAGAATATTCATAAAAATATCGTTTGCTATGGCAAACCCGAGCACAAAAGCGGGCTGTTGAATGAGGAAGGTAAACCATGTTTTGAAAAAAGTCTCTACTATATGTTGAGTTCGCTCAGCGAGCGCAAAGGGGATAATGATTGGGTATAGGACACCTAAAAACAGTAGAGTCGCAAATCGTATAACAAACTGAAAACCAATATATACAAAACTACCGAGAAGAAACAGGAAAGTAAGAATAAATAAGAATGTTTGAACGATAAATTTACCTAAAGACTTGAATATTCCACCCATAAGTGAGATGTCGTAGCTTGGTATACCATACTTTTCAGGATCTTCACCACTGCCGATCTCCTGTGCCGATTTATCAAGGTAATCCTGAAGGAATCCTGTGAATTTCTGTGTAGTCGTGATCCGTTCTACAAGTAGATTATTAAACTGAATACTGTAAGACAATACATGTGGGACAGTCACAAACAGTACCAGTGTTATCAGAAATCTCATTCCAAATGACTTTATTGCCTGCGCATCATCTGATCCAATCTTCGAAATTGCAATTGCCGCGATGAGGATAGCAAGGACTGGGATGGTTATCTGGTAAAAAAGATCTCTGTATTTTGTTACTCCCGGTATTTCAGATGCATCTTTCAGTTTAATAGTCGAGCCGAATGGATCAGGAGTATAGAAAATAAAACCACCCATAAATGAGTCGAATCCTTCTATGAAATTTTTGAGCAGGACAATAATTGTTGAAGGCTTATTTTCTACAGTAAACTCATTTGTCCATTGTTGCTGAGGCGCGGGAGTAACTGTCTGCGCATAAATAATAGGAGTAAAAACTAAATATAGTATGATCGCAGAAACTATTAATAGGATTTTTCCCATAGTACAACTGAAGCCAGACCGGAAAGCCTTCTATCAGTTCGTGGCGCCTACAAACTGTTTCAGAATACTTGCAATTGTTGCCGACCCGAATACTAAGAGACCACCGATCAAAATATTAAATATCCAACCTTTGAGCCGGGATTTCCGTTCTGTATCATCACCGCTTGCAATGAGAGCTATACCGAGTGCTGCAATAGAAAGTGCCATGACGGGAAGTGAAAAGTATTGAAGGGTTTTTACGATTCCCCACAGAAGTTGGTCGAGATTTGCGAATTGAATTGGTTGAGCACTTTCATAACCTGTTATATTACCCATAGTTATTTTGAGAATTGAGCGAATTATATAAACATCCAATAGAATTGTCAACTTAGATTATTGGAGTAATCTATATAACATAAATAATAATACATATCAAATACTCACAAGTTGGATTTAATACCTATAAGTATTTCTAAGGTAAAGTTATAGGTAATCATATTTAAAACTCTACTTTTCTCTGCTACACTGTGTAGTATGAAAGCTGTAAATCTTGGTGAACTAGAATCACAAGTAATGGATATTATCTGGAACAAAAAAAGTTGTTCTGTAAATGATGTTCTAGTAGAACTGAAAAGAAATCGAGAGATTGCATATACAACCGTAGCGACCATCCTGCACAGATTGCATGAAAAGAAACTGATCATCAGAAAAGAACAAAAGTCTTTTTATGTATACACTCCTACTATCTCTAAAAACGAGTATAGTACCAGTATTGTGAGCTCCTTTTTAAATAAATTTCTTAGTACATTTGGTGACACTGCTATAAGCTCCTTTGCAGAAAGTCTTCATAAATTACCAAAGAAAGAAAAAGAAAAGTTACTTAAAGTTCTTGAAAGCCATGAAGAATCATAAGATTACTTTTTATTTCATACTCGTTTGTGTTCTTTTTTTTTATGTAGGATTCATCGTATCACGGCTAATTCCATTTGATTTTGATCATGTAGTATACATGTGCCAATCTGCTTTACAAAGTTTACCTAATACTTTTAACTATCTTCTCTGGGGAATCACTATAGTAATTATCATGAAAATTGTTGCCGATTATATATCTATACAAAAACAGATTAAAAAATTCATGCGCATAAATACACCTGAAAATCTGAATAAATTACTTATAAAGTACAATATTTTAGACAAAGTAATCATATACAAAAATTCAGAACCCGAAGCATACTGTATAGGTTTATTTAAACCAAAAATATATATATCATCACAACTTGTAAAAATCATGGATGAAAATGAATTGGAGTCGATTTTGATACATGAAATGTATCATATGAATAACAGAAATAACCTAATTCTATTCATATTAAATTATTTTTCATATATCTTATTTCCTTTTCCATTTATTAAAGATCTGAGCAAACAGTATGAACTACAAGCAGAAATAGCAGCAGATAAAATGGCAAGTATATCTTTAAACAAACATAATTATTTATTAAAAGCACTTAAAAAACTACTACTATATAAACCATCTTCTATAAACTATGGATTTGGTTTTTCAAAAGCGGAAGCAGTAGAATATCGAGTAAAATCACTGGTAAGTGGTAAAGCTCAGTCAACAAATTTTTCTATAAGGAGGATAAGTATAAGCATCGTTTCCTTTATAATATTCTCACTTCTTTTATTTTTACCTATTTCCAGAACTCATATTCATGCAGAAGGAAAAAATTATATGATCGTATGCTATGATGATAACGATTGTCAGAATCTATGCAAAAGTAACGTGCAAATAAGACCTCTTTATACTCCGATAAAAAATGCATCGATTAGATAAACTTCATACTAATTTTTTTATACCTCTTGCAATATTTTTTAATTACTACTACACTGTGTAGTAATTAAAATTTAATTTATATTTATGAAAAAAATAGATGATAAAAAACTGGAAAAAGAGCAGGATATAGTTAGTAATGATTCTCCAATACAGTATCAAAAAAGTCCAAAATCTAATAATTACATCATGATTGCTCTTCTTATGGCTGTTTCATTCTTCGCTGGATATTTGTTAATGAAAACCACCTCATTACAAAAATCTCTAGTTGACGCAAAGGCACAACAAGGTCAAACCGCTGGCGCACAACAGCAAGCTCCTCCGACAAAAGTTTCTATTGATAAAGTAAAAGCTGTATTTACCGATGGATTTATTCGATTCGGAGATAACAAAAGCAAAGTATTAATTGTTGAAGTTACTGACCCAAGCTGCCCATACTGTCACATTGCAGGAGGTCAGAATCCAGAACTGAGTAAACAGGCTAATTTCCAGTATAAATCAGATGGTGGACAATACACTCCACCGGTTCCAGAAATTAGAAAGTTAGTCGAAGAAGGAAAAGCAAGTTTAGCATTTATCTACGGAACAGGTCACGGAAATGGAAGGCTCGGAATGGAAGCTATGTACTGTGCATTTGAAAAAGGTGACTTTTGGCCGGTGCATGACAAGCTTATGAATAATGAGGGATATACATTGTTAAACGATACAATTAAAAATGATCGTGCTCAATCCCAAGGATTGGCTGACTATCTTGCATCAGTAACCGACTCAGTAGTAATGAAAGAATGCCTTGATAGTGCAAAATATGACGCAAAGTTAACCCGTGATGAACAGGAAATTGCCAATGGCCTTGGATTCCAGGGAACACCACACTTTGTAGTAAACGAAACAATCGTTAATGGAGCACGTGACTGGAAAGATCCATTACTTTAGGTTTAGTATCAAATTAACAATTATTACATTGAAATGAACAAACTTAAAAAAGCCACACTTTATGTAAAGGGCATGCATTGTCCTTCATGCGACATATTAATTCAAGATAAATTTAAAGAAGTAAACAATGTTAAGAAGGTAACAGCAAACTATAGAACACAAGAGGCAGAAGTATGTTATGTAGGTAATCTGGATAAAACTAAACTTAATCAGAAAATTAATGAGTTCGGATATACACTTACAGATAAAAATAGAATCGTTGAATCGGCTGAGCCGTTATCTAAAAGATTATCTGATGCAGGCATTATTGCGATTCTCTTATTCATAGCCTATTTTTTCGCACAAGAATTTAAAGTTTTACCTGATTTTAATATTACATCATCATTGACGCTTACATCTGTAATTATCTGGGGGCTTGGAGCCTCTACGTCGACCGGTATGGCAACATCGGGGGCTTTATTTTTATCTACAATAGGAAAACTGAATAATAGAGAAGCATCCATGAAGCAAAATATCATACCTGCGATAAGTTTCAATGTTGGGCGTGTGCTTTCTTACGGAGTATTTGGATTTGCATTTGGCTTTTTAGGAAAAACAGTTGCTTCAAATTTTCAACTTGGATCATTTCTATCTCTATTTGTCGCGGTTATGATGGTTCTCATCGGTCTTGATATGCTTAAATTATTCTCATTCTCTTCATTATTTTCTTTATCTTTCACAAAAGGAATTTTTGAAAAATTAGAGCACAGATTCATCAAGTCGCCGAAAGAGACTTCATTCTTTCTTGGAGCCATAACCTATTTACTGCCATGTGGGTTTACTCAAGCAGTTACAATTTATGCTCTAGGACTTGCTAATCCAGTACAAAGTGCTAGTGTCCTTATGGTATTTGCACTCGGGACAGTGCCAGCACTCATTGCTCTAGGATTTGCTTCGTCGTTTACCAAACATTCTTTTTACCCAACATTTCAAAAAATCATTGGTGTGCTCGTATTTGCCATCGGAATAAGCTATATCGGGAATGCACTAACATTGTACGGAGTAAATACGGATTTTTTTGCACGAGACAGGTCAACAATTCAAAATGCGACCACAGATGCCAATGTTACCGAAGAAGGTGGATTTCAAATCGTAAAAATGAATGTAAACGCAGCCGGATATCAGCCGGATTCTTTTATAATCAAGCAAGGAATGCCAGTAAAGTGGATAGTAACCGGAGAAAATGTTTTTGGCTGCCAGGGAACACTGCTAGCTCCAAAGGCAGATATTCAAAAAACATTGGAAAAAGGTGAAAACACGTTTGAATTCACTCCGAAGGAAAAAGGATTACTTACCTTTTCCTGCAGTATGGGAATGTTTAGGGGACAGTTTAATGTTATTTAATTATATGAAGAAAAATTTTGTACTTATAGGATTGCTAGCATTATTAATGCTTTTTGGTGTATTTATGTTTTTCAGTAGTCAGAGGTCTACTTCTCAGAATTCAGCAAAGTTTTCTGATACTAAAACTGAGACAGACAAGTCATTCATTAATGATATGATCGAGCACCATATGGGTGCTATAAGTATGGCAAAAGAGGCTCAAGAGAAATCGCAAAGAGACGAGATAAAACAGTTATCAAATAACATTATTGCAGCTCAAGAAAAAGAGATAACTATACTGTATGACTGGAAAAAAAACTGGTACAACGATACAGACAAAGTAGAAATTCAAGGTGGGCACGGAGCAAGTATGATGCAGGACCTAGGAAATGCTGACGAAGAATTTGATTTGCGATTCATAAATGCTATGGTTGATCATCATCAGGGCGCAATAGACATGGCCAATAATATTCTTAAAACAACACAACGCGAAGAAATAAAAACACTGGCACAAAATATTATTGCTGATCAGACAAAAGAGATAAATCAGATGAATGAATGGAAAAAATCATGGTATAGTCAGTAATATTGTATGTAAAATAGATCTATGGCACATTCACATGACGATAGTTCTGCCAATATCAAGACGGCTTTTTTTCTTAATTTATTTTTTTCCGTAGCAGAACTTATAGGCGGTTACTTAACAAATAGCCTCGCGATATATAGTGATGCACTACATGATTTAGGCGATACATTTTCATTAGGGGTATCATGGTATCTGGATAAAGTTTCAAAACAACCACGTACTTCTTCATTTTCCTATGGACTGGGCAGACTTTCACTTCTTTCAGCCTTCATAAGTAGTGTAGTCCTTCTCATTGGCTCTCTCTATATTCTATCTGAAGCAATTCCCCGTTTATTAAATCCTGAACATTCCAACGCGCCTGGCATGATCTTATTTGCTATTGGAGGAATCTTCATTAACGGCATAGCAGTATTACGATTAAAGAAAGGTCAATCAATGAATGAGAAAGTTATCTTTTTACATCTATTAGAAGATGTTTTAGGGTGGGTTGCTGTCCTTATAACGGGAATAATTATCTATTTCTACGATATACATATACTCGACCCATTACTTTCAATGGCAATAGTTCTGTTTGTTCTCTGGAATGTAGCAAAAAATTTAAAAGCCACCATAAAACTTTTTTTACAAAGTGTGCCAGAAGGATTAGATATTGCTGATTTAGAAGCCAATATTAAAAAGATTCCTCGTGTACAGACGCTCCATGATACTCACTTATGGACACTTGACGGTACTCATCATATCTTAACTATTCATATCGTAATAGCACACAATACTACCGACAAAGAAGCTGTTGTCATTAAGTGTGAAGCAAAAAAACTATTTAATCAACAAAATATAGAACATTCAACTATTGAGATAGAACGAGAAGGTGAACAATGTGAATTAGATAATCATTAATTCTTACCCTATGAGTTGTTGTAAAGATGATATTTGTAAAACTGAAAAACTAGATTCTAAACTAAAAACCGTGTTTACTATCGTACTTGCTATTAATTTGGTTATGTTTTTTGTGGAGCTAATCTATGGAATTACTGCTCGTTCTAATGCGCTCATAGCAGATTCTCTAGACATGCTTGGAGATACATTTGTCTATGGCGTTACTCTCTATGTGCTTAGTAAAAGTGAAAATGCTCGTACAAAAGC
>CAZPYR010000063.1:0-7365 GCA_964590815.1 uncultured Gammaproteobacteria bacterium
TACTACTCCAACAAAAAAAAGTAAAAATAAAACGACTTTGGAGGGTTGTTTGTCTGTGGATCGAGTTTGGTCGCCAATAGTGCGTCCTCAAAAGGTGTTGCTTTCATACCAAACGCTTGATGGACAAAAGGTGGAAGAGTGGTTTGAAAAATTTGATGCGGTCATCATACAGCATGAAGTAGATCATTTGCAGGGAATTCTATTTACACAAAGGGCTTTAGAACAACAAAGACCCATATTCGAAGAACGAGACGGCGAGCTAGAAGAAGTAAAATTCTAAATATTTGTCTTTAAAAATTTAGAGTTATGCCTGTGCGACTTGAGCGGGTGTAGCGATATTTGCTGGTGGGTAAGCAAGATGTACAAATGGCTTTTTACCATCGGTCATATCTTTCTTGACTCTCTTTATGCATTTAGTACATAGTTTCACTCGCTGTTGTTGGCCGGCAATAAGGATTACCACTGGTTGCAAATTGGGTTTAAAGATTTTCTGTGTTTTGGGAGCACGTTTTTTCCATCGACCTCCAGCCACACCTCTATGATGCGTGTGAGAACGACCAAACATTATAGCTTTACCGCAGTGATAACATTCCATGTATATATTTACTTCAAATGATAGAAATTTTATGATACCATAGTGTGAGTTGAAATGCAATATGATAGATACTTTAGTCAATAATCCATTTTTGTTCGTTATAAGCGCGGTTTCGATCGTAATCGCAATTACGGTGCATGAATATGCCCATGCAAAGACAGCTGATCATCTGGGAGATCCTACACCTGGCTTGCAGGGAAGACTCACTCTCAATCCATTGGTTCATCTTGATGTGTATGGTACTTTATTTCTATTACTATTTGGTTTTGGGTGGGGCAAACCGGTTCAGTTTGATCCATTCAACTTGAAACATCCGCGTAAAGATGCGGCGATCATTTCTGTTGCTGGTCCATTGTCTAATTTTTTGTTAGCAATAGTATGTTCGGTAGCTATCCGTTTGTTTATGTTATTTCAGTTGCCCGAAGTTGCAGCCATTGGAAGTATGTACCTGGCCCCATTTATTTTTATGAATTTGATACTAGGGATTTTCAATCTGATACCTATACATCCACTTGATGGATTTAAGATTGTCGGAGGCTTGCTTAGCGAAAAGCAGGCAAAGGAGTGGTATCAACTAGAGAAATTCGGCATAATTTTTTTGCTTCTTTTGATCTTCCCTTTTCCATCGGGCTCAATGCTCCATAAGATACTAGATCCTCTTCTCGGGTTTTTTTATCGGCTACTTATACCATAATATAAAATTGATTTTTTTATGGTTTATATCTACTATATAAATAGAAGGATATATTCATATGAAACGTATACTATTTCTTGTACTTGCTATCTGCTTTCTCTTCTTCTTACCACGACATTCATTTGCTGTGAGTCGAACAGTATGTACTAGTGGGTGTACTTATACTACGATTCAGGCGGCCATTACTGCATCTACGGCTGGAGATATCATAAAAGTAGGGCCTGGTAGTTATGCGGGTTTTACTGTGAATAAGCAAGTTATTATTGAATCTGAAGATTTTAATAGAGCTAATCCAAAACTCAATACAATAAAAATAAATGGTAGTGTGATAGTTACTGGTTCATGGGCATGGGATCAAGGCCCGACTATACGTGGTTTTTCAATTAGTGCGACAGATGCAATTATTGGAAATGCGCCATTTATCATTGAATATAATTACGGAACAGGCGGTGGAGATATCGTAAGCTTTGAACCTGGTGGAGGTGGCATTGTCCGCGGCAATTATCTCGAGAATTCAGGAGATGATTGTATTGATGTAGATAATCAAACAAAGGAAATTCTCATTGAAAATAATACCATGACTCGTTGCGGACAAGATGGTATCGAAATACGCCAGCAAAATGATACTATCTCTTCTCGTGCGACTCTTACGTTCCGAAATAATTTTGTGGATGTGACAGGTGAAGACAGTTTGCAAATTATGGACTATGACAATTTTTCAAATAGAAGATATATCCTCCAGCGTAATGTTTTTCGTAACGCGGGAAAAGCTGGCATAGGTATTATGGTTGCAGATATTACGAATCAAAATTATAGCGCAGCAGCTATGCCGGAGCCTTTATACGCCGTCAATAACACCTTTATAAATAATGACGCCGGAATTTCTGGCGGCGCGAACTTAATTGCAATCAATAATATTTTTTCTGGACAGAAAACATTTGATTTAAAGGCCGTCGGTGGAAAATCAAAAATAATGAATTCGGTCTTTGCTACAACACCAAAATTACAAGGTACGAATAATATAGATAGTGCTACAACAAAAATTGGAGATCCAAAACTAGATGCCTCTCTTGTGCCGCAATCAGGAAGTCTTGCCATAGATGCTGGTATAGCAAGCTATAGTCATACATATACGTTTAATAGCCAGAATATTAACGATACCGTTGTTAGTTATCAATCTGGATCAGATTATATTGGTTCCGCTCCGGATATCGGTTGGAAGGAATCTGGGAGTACCGGAGCTGTTACACCCACTGTAGGTGGTGTTACGCCGACTACAACTGCCAGTACACCGATTCCAACCACGTCAATAATTGTGCCAACCCAGCAACCTGGTATGCTTTTAGCTTTCCCAGGAGCTGAAGGGTATGGTGCAGAAACAGTAGGAGGAAGAGGCGGAAAAGTAATGGAAGTTACGACACTGAGTGATTCGGGTGCAGGTAGTCTGAGAGCTTGTGTAGAATCAAGCGGACCACGTATCTGTATTTTTAGAATTGGAGGCACAATAGAGTTAATGACGAGACTGGATGTTATAAATCCATATCTTACTATTGCAGGTCAGGTTGCACCGGGAGGTGGCATAACATTAAAGACACATTCTTCAAATCCTAAAGGTCTACTTGTAGTTCGCGATACAGCTCATGATGTAATCATCCGTTATATACGGGTACGAACTGGAGTCGGAGGCTCAAATGGAGATACACTTGATGGTATAACCATTAATGCTAAAAATGTCATTGTTGATCATGTCTCTGCAAGTTGGGGAGTAGATGAAACTGTCAATACATGGTATCCGACGGCGCAAAATATAACGATACAGTGGAGTATTATTTCAGAAGCTCTAAGTAATGCCAATCATCCAAAAGGAGAGCATAGTAAAGGTTTTCTGATGGGTGAATTTAATAAAAATGTTACGGTGCACCACACACTATTTGCTCATAATATGGATCGCCATCCTGAAATTAAAGGCGATCCAACAGGAGTTCTAGAGTCTATAAATAATGTTATTTACAATTTTGGTGATAGAACTACATTAGTCTCCGATAACAATGGTGTCGCAAAGGCCAACATTATTGGAAATTTTTATAAAAAAGGTCCAAGTAGTCCTGATAAGTATGAAATTTATTATTATAACTCAGTCGGCGCTGGCGTACGAATGTTTGTGAAGGGTAATATAGGGCCTCATAGAGCTAATGATACAAACAAGAGCTTTGTGCGAACAAGCGCAGGAGAATGGTCGGTGGTTTCCACAGATACACCTGATGCTTACTTGGTTCAAACCCAATTTATTGGCGCAAAAAAACCAGTTACTATACAGACAGCTACGGAAGCATATGATGAAGTGATTGCGGACTCAGGAAATAGTCGCATGCTTCAATGTGATGGCAACTGGACAGCACGACGAGACGCAGTAGATACACGAGTCGTAAATGATGTAAAAAATGGAATAGGTAAAATCATAGATAATCCGTCCCAAGTAGGAGGTTGGCCACCACTTGCAGCTGGTACACCCTGCGCCGATACAGATAAAGATGGTATGTTTGATGAGTGGGAAACGAAAACATTTGGCAGTATAACTTCAAGTAGTGGTACTGCAGATAAGGATGGGGATGGATATACCGATTTAGAAGAATTCCTCAATAGTAGCGCAGCAGGCAGCGGTGGTACTACTGTCATGCCAACTCCAGGTGGTGGAGGAAGTTGTGCCAAAAAAAATATTGGAGATGCTGACTGTAAAAGTGACACTCTTGGTAAAGCGGTAAATATCTTGGATTATGCGATTTGGTACAGTGAATTTATTGCTGGCTGTTCAGAAGCCAATCTTTCTCGATGTGGTGCCAATGCAGATGGTGTTGGAAACGACATGGATGCCAATTTCAATTTCCCTGGCACCAATTATTTAAAAAGTGATACGGTAGTCGATGTGTTTGATTATGCGGTATGGTTGCAAGGCTTTCTGGTACAATAAAAGGGTATGAAACTTTCACTTTGTATTCCGACATATAATGAAGAGGAAAATCTTCACATTGCTCTTGATTCTGCCTATGATATCGCCGATGAAGTCGTGATTGTAGATGGTGGATCTACAGATAAAACACTTGATGTGGCACGTTCATATGGGGAAAAGATTAAAATATATGAAGTTGATAATCCGCCCAATTTCTTGGTGAATAAGCAACGAGCAATTGAAAAAGCACATGGGGAATGGATCCTTCAACTGGACGCGGATGAAGCTATATCTGCAGAACTCAAAAATGAGATACTTCGTTTGATTCATAACCCTGGCGACTATGAAGGATTTTTTATACCTCGAAAAAACTATTTTCTTGGTCGGTATCTCATGAAGGGTGGGGTATATCCCGATTCAGTTTTGAGGCTTTATAAAAGGAAAGGAGCTCATTTTAAACTTGTACATGTACATGAACATGTGGTGGTAAAAGGCGATGTTGGCACGACAGACGAAGCTCTTATACATATGGCTGATCCCAGCTTTGAACGTTATCTTATGAGATGGAATCGATACACAAGTTTTGATGCCAAGCAGCTGGTGGAATCGGAAGAACGCATTTGTTTTCCTTGTTATTTTATCGGCAAACCACTTTTGACATTTTTAAGTATTTACATACGTCATAAAGGATTTATGGATGGATTTCCAGGTTTTGTCTGGGCGCTATTTTCATCTATACGTTTTTGGGCAATATATATAAAAGCGTGGCACATGAAAAAGTTAAAGGTTACGAGTTGAACGTCATACATGTGTAAGTAAAACAATTTAAACCTTATCTCCTTACGATCTTGGCACTGCTTTTACTTATCATTTCTCGTTTTGTACTTCTTGATCAATCAGCTCGATTTATTTGGGATGAATCTGATGATTTACTCCGTATGAAGGAAATATATGATCATAAAAGAATCACTCTGGTAGGGCCGATCGCAGGAAATAATATCAATATATACGGGTCATTGTCTTACTATATGCTCATGCCTTTTGCTGCTATTATGCATTTTGATCCTTTAGGGCCTGTTGTGGGTACTGCTTTTTACAGTGTTATCTTTACCATACTTCTTGCATACTTTTTTTATCGAAAAATGTATTGGTCATTTCCTGCAGCAATAATTTTTTTGACTCTCGTCTTTCCATTTATACAAACGGGTAGATGGGCTTGGAACCCACACTATATACCTTTTTGGCAAACACTTGCGCTATGTATATTTCTCATCCCTCAAGTAGGAAAAAAATGGTGGGCATGGGTTATTTTTGGGCTTTTGCAGGGCCTTGCTATACATAATCATTGGTATTCATTTTTTGCAGTTGTAGGCATATTGATCAGTCTTCTTGTTTACTTCTTGCCATTAAAAAAAGTAAAGCCGATCGTTGGCTATTTAGCAGGAGTCGCAATAGCTATTTTCCCTTTTATACTTTTTGACCTATTACGACCTCCAGGTTTATTTATCTCCAGATTTTTATATTTCAATCCACTTACACAGGCATTAAATGATACCCAGCAAATAGACTATCTATCTCGCATATGGCAGTTGCCATATCAGTTTTTTCACTATTTTTTCCAAGAGCAGTTTCCTGCATTATTCTTTATGGGCATAACTGCAGTATATATAGTGGTTTTATATCGTCGGGAACGATATAAAAAATGTATATTCCTTATTCCGGTGATCATGCAAATTGTGGCGCTTATGTTTATAAGGACGCAAGTGAATGATCATTATTTTTTACCGGCTGTCATACCATTTTTATTGTTTCTAGCTTTTCCTGATGAAGAAAAAGGTTTTTCATTTTTGCAAAAAAGTATTTTAGTCTTATTTATAGCATTTAGTCTACCAGCGGGGATAGAAGAAGTATTTAAAAATAATTGGAGCACCAATATACGCCGCACAAAAGCAATAACGCACTTAATACAAGATAATTTAGAAGGCCGTTGCAATGTCCTAGCTATTGCAAGTACAGACTCTGGCACAACAGGGAAAAAATATAGAGATTTACTGGAAATATGGGGTACTAAAATACTCTCAAAAGAAGAATATACAGATTATGACTGTCTCTTTGTTGTCTCGACTAGTGAACTTGCGACGGTGCAAAAAGATCCTTCGTATGAGCTAAATCTGGTGAGAAATAATCTTCCCAAGAAGACATGGACAGTCGAAGATTGGCATTTGTATAAATTTGTTAGAGCTCCCGGTGTACATACCAAATAGCATAATCGAGGATATTGGTGCCATCTTCTTCATCAAAATTGGTATATTTACAACCTGTCCCTACCGATAAAAAGTTTATAGTAAAAGCCTTTTCCCAGCAAAAAGAATCCTGTATCGTAATTGAGCCATCACAATTGGCATCACCTTCTGGCCGACGTGCGCAGTCATTTGTATTTATAGTAGGCTCCGGTGTAAGGGTCGGCGTAGGAGTGACCTCTTGAGTCGGAGTGATAGTCTCTGGCGGCTCACTAGGAGTTGGTGAGTTGGTTGGGGTACTGGTCACTGAAGGAATAAGTGTGGGAACAGCAGATGGAGTCGGAGTTATAGTAGGTGTTATATTATTGCAGCGTATCTCCATGATTTGGCTTCGAGCGCTTTTATTGCCTTTCGTATCTTTGGCCTGTACCCAAAATTCATATTCATTGTCACCTGCTAGAGAAACTGTAGCTTTATTTTCGGTTACTGAAACGCACTTATCAGGTGCAGCGCAGGTCCCATTCCAGGAGGATGGATTGGCGTCTACTGATAATTCGTATAGATGAGAGACATTGGTATCATACCAATTGAATTCTACGATATTATTAGGACGGCATTGGTAATACAATCCGTTTGGTACGGGAATATTACAGCTAAATTCTACTCCCGCCATGGCAGGCTGGCTCCATCCGTTCGCATTTACTGAGTGTACCCACCAGTCATAATTTTCTCCTGGTACAATAGGCAAGGTAATCTCATTCGTGGTTGTTGTGGCACAGCTGTCAGGGCTCTGGCACGTGCCATCCCAGGTAGGTGCTGCGGAGTCAAGGCGCACTTGGTAGCTTGTTGCGCCGCTGACCGGGAACCAATTGAGTCTTACGGCAGCCTG
>CAZPYR010000064.1:0-7200 GCA_964590815.1 uncultured Gammaproteobacteria bacterium
TTCTTGTTAGTTAGTAATACACACAGTTTAAAATATAGCTACGTATCCTCGACGACATTTTCGCTCGATAGAACCACCTCCTTTCAAGGATGAAATTCTAAATATCTTCAATTTCCACATTTGGGTCAAACGGACGACCGACCCATACGGTATCGGAACCTTCGCCTGAGCGGAGATCGATAGAAAGCAAGTATTCTCCATCATCCTCGCATCGAGCAAGGAGCATCACCACACGAGCCGGCGCTCCATTGCTACTGTTGCGAAGGAAGAATTCACCTTCTTCAATTTGCAAATCTGCCCATAGCAAATCCATGGCTCGATATTTCTTGCCAAGGGCCTCAATATACACCGTCCCTTGTTGGTCAGATTGAGCAAATAGCACACCCGGGCCTGGACTGGCCTCTGTGCCTTTGAGATATGCAGAAAAGCCTTGAAGCTCTTGAGTCACGTTTTTATACAGAAACCAGCTTAAAGAGCCCTCTTCCTTCATCGGCTGTTCTAGCAGGAGCTGCTTACCAACGAGATACGTAGGAAATTCACGATAAGAGTTACGTTTGCCGTCTGTATGACTCTTATTTGCTTTATCTTTGCCCAAAAACTTAAGTTCAAGTAATGTTACTTTCGCTTTAATTTGCAACGGTGTACCCATTACTGTAGCAAAGCTATTTACTTTTGCTTGGCGAAGCTCTTTATCTCGGTCCACTGGCTTCGTAAATTCTGCAAGTTGTTGTTCTGCCAATGCATCACGAGCTGCCAGGCGACGTTCTACCCATTTAGGCGTAGGTAGCGCAAATGTTGCATATACCCGCTTACCAAGGCCGCTTTTTGGGTTTGCAAATCCCCATATGAAAACGGCAAGAATCATTAAGCCTACACCTAATAACATCATTGTTTCGCCCATAAGTTTTCTCCTTAATAGTCACTATCAGAACCTGAACCGCCATAATCACTGTCCGATCCGCTACTGCCATAGTCTGAGTCGCTTGAGCTGCTCCCACTGGAGCTATAGCTACCGGAATCAGAGCTACTAAAACCACTACTTGAGCAGCAACTGCTTTCTGAGGCTCGACGTGCCGATTCTTCGGCTGCCCGTTGGGCAGCCTCTCGAGCTTGCGCATCGCTTGTTTCTTCAGCAATTGCTTGCTCTGTCGCACGCGCACGTCTTCGCATTTCCGCATTATATGCAGTCAAAGCACGAGAACCCGTGCCCAAAGCACTGTTATATGCCGCTGCCGCGTCCTTTATCGCCTGCTCGTATAATTTACTACTTGCATCTGCCTGGGCCGTTCTAAAGGCTAAAACAGCGCTATTATACGCCGTCACAGCACCAGAGTCATAGGCACCATACGCCTGTACATTGGCGTACTCCGCAGACAGGATCAAAGCTGCTTGTGATTCCGCACTACTCCATTGGCTGCGGTAACCTTCCAATCTATCTTTCAGCGTCACTACCTCAAAAGCAAGCTTTTGAGCATCATCCAGCTTTGTAAGCGCCGCACTCGCCGAAGTTTTACCCTCAGCAAATTGCTGCACTTTCAAGTCAATTAAACTCAATGCTCTGTCACGAAAGGTAAATGATTCTGAGATAGTTGTTGTTGCAGTAATGATCGTTGTAGATACCGATAGCCATGTAGACTCATGGTGATAGGTTGCAAGGAGAGCTTTTGCCTGTTTGGCCAAGCTTACCGAGGTATTTGTTTCTACCAAACGGCTAGCATATGTATCAATCGCCTGTTTGGTAGCTGCCTCATCAGCCACTTCTGCGTCAGCACGAGCTTTAGCTAAGTTACTAGCTCCAATCGATTGATTGGCCACAGTATAGGCTTTCACAACATCAACCATGTCATTTTCCACGATTGTTGTCAAGGTGGTGTTAGCCAATACTCTTAGCTTATTTGCACTCGCTAGTGTTTCATACGGCACTTTCAGCCAAAAAGAGGTTTCTGTATGTATTTCCTCAATATAACTTGCTGTAGTCGTATATATACTATTTGCTTCAGCAGTGCGTTCAGACACATGAAGACGTGCATCCTCAAGCATATCCAGCGTCGTAGTCATCTGTTGCATCAGTACATTCATCTCATCGATGAGTACTTTTGCATGGTCAAGCTCCTGTTGAGCGTATGCAGCATCGCCCACGCCTTTTGTATCAATGTTAGGCGGCATGAGGGCAATAGCCTGCAACCTGGCTTTTTCAGCCTCAGAAGACTTCTGAAGTAACTGGTTAAAAGTCGATTCTAATCCTTTCCGATGTTTAGATAGGTGAAATTGAAGCTCCAATTCTTTACGCACTACAAAGGCCGACAGAATCTTTAATGTTGCCGTGTAATTCTGACTCACATCTATCAGATTTTGTCTTACTGTAGCACGCTGTCCAAGCATCTCCTCGAGCTTGGCATTTACTTGCCATACGAGGATCGATGCTTCCTTGGCCCGTATCTGTGATTGTTGGGTGAGATCATAGGCCACATATTGATCTGGCTCAACTGCTGCCTTCTTCAAAAGCCAATGAGCCCCTTGTTCAATTTCAGGGCTTAAAGCTCTTTTGGAAGCCAGCAGTTCTTTTTCCAAATCAGTAATGGTCGCGCTGGGAGCATACCATTTTTTCTCATTCAAGAATCTATTCATGATTTGTGTCACTTCTAGATCCGTCTGATTGAGTAAGATAGTAGTCTCCGCAATAGCCGCAGCTTTCATCCGTTCAGGATAAAAGAACGTACGATCACATCCCCACACAAATAGCAGAAGGCCAATCAGGGCTATACCGATCACTCTATAGATACTGTCGGCTAGCCAGTTGAAAAGTTCTTCTACACGTGGGTCCATATCTATCCTTTCCTGTCATTTCACTATGCTTACTATATCTGCAATTTAGGGGTTCCAGCCCTCGGAGTCAGATTCCCTCCTTGTATAAGATTGTTCTCCTTTCACAAATCTTTAAGACACTTCCAAAACAGAATCAATTCTATTCTTAAAGTGTCTTAAAGAAGGCAAAAGGATAATGTATTACTCTTGAATTGTTAAAGTACGCAGAAAAATGCAAAAACGCTCTGAAAAAACATGCTTACTATTTTCTCATAAAGCGCTTTTGCAAAGAGCAGTATTATACTATTTCATACATATATTTTCAACTTATAGCAATCATATATAGGCTTTTTAAGTTCTCCCTATAATGTAATAGTATTGTAAGTGATACCTGATCTAGACTATCAAAGAGGGTATAATAGTTGTAATGAAAGATTTTTCTCCTATACGCACACTTAAACATGTATTTTCTCGCCTGCGACATCTTAAAAAAAAAGATATTATCCATTTTCTCAAACACGGACGACGGCCGATTCTCTACGGCATGATAGGATTTGTTGTTGTTATGCTCCTTATTCCTGTTTTCACCTATGCATACTTTGTTCGAGATCTATCCAGCAAAGAGAATATTATCAATAAAAAAAATGAGGGAGTTGTGCTGATAGATCGGAATGATAAACCATTTTTTACTCTTTTTGATGCTCGCACCAAAAATCCAGTTGAGCTATCTGATCTACCCCTTCATACAACTCAAGCATTTATAGCTATAGAAGACAAAGAATTTTACAATCATCCAGGATTTTCTATCCGGGGTTTTGGTCGTGCTATACGTGAGAACCTTTATTCGGAGTCATTTGCGCAAGGAGGATCTACTATCTCTCAACAACTTATCAAAAATGCTATTCTGTCAGCAGACAAAAGATTACTTCGTAAATATCAGGAGATTGTACTAGCACTTGAGCTTGAACGCAGGTATTCCAAAGATGATATCCTTGAAATGTATCTCAATACTATCTACTTTGGTGAGGGAGCCTTCGGTATACAGGATGCAGCGGAAAAATATTTTTCCAAAGATGCAGCCGATCTTACGCTGTCAGAAAGCGCTTTACTCGCTGGACTTATACAAGCCCCTTCGGCTTATTCTCCTATCTCAGGTGATAAAGAGGCTGCTATGAAAAGAAAAAATCTGGTACTATCCCTTATGTCTGATCAAGGGTATATATCAAGTATTGTCAAAACTCAAGCTCAAAAAGAGGAAATCGCCTTCAAGCCGTCATCGACCGATGTAAATGAAGGGGCTATCCATTTTGCGCTTATGGTACAAGATATACTCATTGAAGAATATGGTGAGCAAACCATCGCTCAATCTGGCTTTGAAGTCAAAACCACCCTTGATCTAGACCTGCAGAAAAAAGCTCAGCAAGCCGTCGAAGATCAAGTCCAACGATTGGCAAGCTCCAATGTTTCCAATGGTGCGGCAGTCGCGATAGACCCCAAGACCGGCCAAATACTGGCACTTGTAGGCAGTCACGATTGGAACGATGAAGAAAATGGCAAAATCAACATGGCACTTCGCCCTCGCCAACCCGGATCTTCTTTTAAACCTCTGGTATATGCCAAAGCACTTGAAGACAGAGCCATCACCACTTCGACACAAATCCCCGATGAGCCAGTAAAATTTGGTTCCTACGAACCCAAAAACTACGACAATAAATTCCGCGGCAAAGTACTCATTCGTTATGCCCTTGCCAACTCACTCAATATCCCGGCAATTCATGTTTTAGAAAAAGTTGGGGTCTCAGATGCTCTCGATTTCGCCCGCTCACTCGGGATTACCACCCTCGATACAGATAAAGATTATGGCCTTTCACTCGTACTGGGGGCCGCTGAAGTGCCGCTTGTAGAGATGACCAATGCGTTTGCCACTTTTGCCAACGAGGGGACCTGGCATGAGTATACAACTTTTCTTGAAGTTCGCGATAAAAATGGGAGCGTCATACTCGATCGAGATCCCATATCCCGTCAAGTACTGCCCTCCTCTGTAGCATATCTTATTTCCTCGATTTTATCCGACAATAAAGCCCGTTCCGACACATTTGGAGGAGCACTCACCATTTCAGGTCAGGCAGCAGTCAAGACAGGCACCACTAACGACTATAAAGATGCACTCACCATAGGTTATACTCCTCAAGTCACGGTAGGCGTATGGATTGGAAATAATGATAATAAACCCATGACTAGTATCGCCGGATCACTGGGCGCCGCCCCGATATGGCGACAAATTATGGAAGCATATTTGCAAGGAAAACCTGTAGAAAATTTCACTAGACCATCAACCGTTGAGGAAGAAAATGTGTGCTTTGAGGATGGTATGAAAGTCGAGTATGCGACCTCATCTGCCTACACAGAGTATTTTATCCGTGGTACCAAACCTACGGCCTTGTGTGGTCTACCTACACCTACACCCTCTGTATCACCCTCACCGACACCGGGTGAAGAGCAAAAACCCACCGATACCCCATCGCCAAGTGCAACATCTACACCAAGTCCTCAGCCATCAGCCACTGCTATACCAACAGCAATTCTCACCGCCACGCCTCTCCCATCTCCGTTTTCGCCCACAGAAATACTCCCTACCTTTGGTTTTCAGAACAACTAAGAAAGTGAAACAACAAGTGAGAAGAAAAATACATTTTTCCCTACCTGTTGTTTCACCTTTTTTTATACCAAAAATTCTCCATTCTCATAGATTTTGATGACACGTGCATCATTGAGTAGTGCGTGCACTTCTCGAGATTGCACCGTTATAAAATCTACATGAGTTGCACAGTCGGGGTCATTAAACCCCAGATTTACCCAGTCGGCGGAAGTCATCATACTTTGATCCCCCGTGTATGAATCCGGATATGATGCGCCGAGCGCAATATGCATATTTCCCCGCCGATTTTCATCGTAGAGGGTATCTCCCATCGGAAGCGTGATACGACTGAGATTTGAAGTCAAAGAAAACTCACCTAGGCGTTCTGCACCAGGTATCGAGAGCAACAATGCAAGCGACAACGGATTTGTCCTGGAAGTCGCACTTATCAATTGACCATGATCAAACTGAAGCCGTACTCCTTCGATTTTAACTCCATTGTAATACAGGGGAGTATCATCGAAGCTAATCCAACCGTGCGTGCCTCGCCAGTCAGGTGAGAAGAAAATCTCATAGCCTGGCACATTCCGCCCTGAGCCGGTCACCCACCTTCGCATGGCGCCCATGGTGACCCATAAATCCACATTCGGTCCCACCACATGGAGCCTATTGATCGAAAGTTTATTCAGTTTGTCTTTGATTACCGCAAGCTGCGCATCAATAGAGCGCCATTTCGACACTGGGTCATCGTGGTCCAAATTGCACCCCACAATAATCTGCTTCCAGTAGTCTTTAAGCGAGAGCCCTACTTCAGCAGCCAGCTCTTTGGTCGGCCAAAGCGCAACAGTCCATTTGAATTTACCATTACGTTCTTTGTCATTGAGCAGCGCTCGGATTGGAGCATAGGCTTGTTGCATGCCTCTCGTTTGCTCTTCCAGGCCTCGAAATTCATTCACGCCGCTTTGTGGCTCGATATGTACAATAGCATCCATTGTCTGTACAAGTCCTGCATACATCGCCAATGGATACGATTGAGCAATCTGCTCCGCAGTAGCACGCTCAAAAAACTGGCGCTCCAAACCATCAAGCCTTATGACAGGCAAAGGGATTGCGCCTGCCTTTAAAATCGATCTCTGTAGCGCATATGCCATGCGCTTTGCCAACTCATGGATGATAAATCTCACTTTTTGACCGGGTTGTACCTCAAGAGCATACTGTACCAGGAGATCAGCGTAGTTTTGGATAATCGGGTCACTCGGAAATGTTCTCATTATGATCCTCTTTCTTCTTTAGTGTTAGTCCGCTAGTCAGTCTAGCAAGACAAACTACATATACTCTTGTATATACACTTTGCCTCACTAGAGATAGCGTACATTCAACAGATATTTCTCACTTATTGTCAACGTACAGCAGATGTACCGATTCATTTTTTGAAGCTTTACAAAAAGTTATATCAATACGCAGGGTATTATATCAAGTAAGATGACATGGCACAATATTATGGGATCATTAAACTCCTTACAAACTATGATAGATTACTGAGCATCTTTTTATATAAAGTAATTACCATAGGCTTATTACTCATAAAAATATACTAATGACTGTTCATCGCGGTTGCCCAGTTTGTGGATATCAGTAAATATATTGATAATGTACGAGCACCTTGCAAATAAGTAGTACTGATGCAAGGCACAAACAATTTGATCTCGATCATAAGGAAAAGAAATAATATCACCGGCATGGCGCTGCCGGTGATA
>CAZPYR010000065.1:0-6912 GCA_964590815.1 uncultured Gammaproteobacteria bacterium
TCGTTTTATTTTTACTTTTTTTTGTTGGTGTAGTACTTTCTTCTATTTTGATAATTTTAGGATTAATAAAAGCACGGGCTGGTTTAGTATCATCGGGGCGGATGATAAAAAGAGCTATACCAAACCCTACTTGGGTTGCTGCAAGACCTACTCCTTCCGGATCAGTCTGGACCTGAAGTGTTTCCTCCATATCCTGGACAAGCTTACGGATTTTAGTAGTTATTTTATCAATTTTCTTTACTGGTGTTGTAAGTACCTTTGCAGGGACTTTCACAATTGGCAGAATCATGAAGGTATTATATCAAAAATTCGCATTACTCGCATTTTTTGAGTGCATTCACCCAATTTGTAGCATGACTATCATCGCCCCCGACCTTATCTTCGGCACGCAAACGGCAATAAATAGTAGTTCCCAAAGGAGGGACTACATTGAGAGTTGCAGATGTAGAAGATATTTGTTCTATAGCATCTTTAAAGTACCATGTTTCAGAACCGGAAGACGATTCAAAACTCCGATCTTTACATTCTAAAATATATCTTCCAAATGACTTGCGACAAATTTCTGTTTTGGTATTCATGCTATCCCAGGTCCACCTATTACACTTATTTGCCGAGTTTATATCGGCTTGAAGAAAATCAAGATTACAAGAATATGAGCGTATAAGCACAGTTGTTGGCTGTGGAGTAATCGTATTACCTGTAGATGTAGTAGATGTGCCTAAAACACTGGCTGTTGGAGTAGGTGCAGATATTTGAGATGGCGCTGATGTTGAAGTATGAGTGCTAGTACCCATACATTTCATTTTTATATAATCTATCATGGAGCATCCCCGTCCAAGTTGGAGCTGTATTTCAGCACATGTTTTTGCCGTACATACTACAGGTTTAGAAGTGGTTTGATTCTTTTTGCTTTCTGCATCTGATATACGAGTAGTAATTCCACGTACTTGATCCGACACATCTTCGCCTGTTATTGATTTTGTTGTGAAGGTCCAGGGCATACCTGCATTATCATGTGCCGTGTCCCCGACGCGTATAACAAAATAATATGGTGTACTTGGTGTAAGTAACGTTAATTCAACCGTATGTTTTTTATTGGAGGTTTGCTCTGGTGCATAGAAATTGAGTACATTTGGTGACGTACCATATTCGATGACACCTTGAGTGTTTTTATCTGTTATCCATGTAATAGTTGCCGTTGATTTTGAAGTTTGAGACACTTTTACATCGTGGGGTATCGAATCCTCCTCCCTCGCAAATATTCCTTGGCCCGCTAACAAACCTAAAAACAACATAGGAACACCGATCAACACCACCATAGCAACAGCAACTATACGTTTAATATTGTGCTTTTTTCGAACTGGAGAATACTCGTCTGAAGACATAATAACATGATAGCATATTTACTCAATTACCGGATGACCAATCTCAATGCAACACCCATAAACATTAAAATCAGTCCAGGCACGGCAAATCGCATAACATTTTCATAGACACCACTTTGAGGCAATGTAGTCACAGTGGTGGTCGTAGATGTTGAAGATGAAGAGTTGTTTGTAGTACCAGAACCGGTCGAATTTATAGTGAGGCTGCCATTACCTCCACAATTTATTACGTTGGTTGCATTGATATCGTTTTTAAGTATTTTTGAAGTTTCTGTATTGGCGGTGTCGCACTGAAATGTGACTGTTGTGTTGCCCCCTTTTACAGTTTTAAATGTAAGGGTTGACAGCACTCCTTGCCCAGTTTTATACTCCCCTTGATTTTCTATCACACCCCATACGTATAATTTACCAGTTGAAGGCATATTGTCAGATTTTGGGAAGAAACTTCCTGCAGTCACCGTCTGAAGCTGTAGATACTGAGGGTCATAAATGACATATACGTCAGTGCCTGTGACCTGTTCTGTCCCAGCATCAACAACTACATCAACAGAAAACGTACCATCCTGCTGCGTATTAACCGAACTAGGATTAAAATTCAATGTAGCAGCAGAAGCCGAAACTACAGCGAGAAATAGAAAAATGAAAACATTGATGCCAGTAGATATTACTATATTTCGCATAATACTTATTGTATTTCTAATTGAATAGAACCTATTTGTGGCTCTATAACTTTTACTTCTGCATCAACAAGCTGTGTTTTTTCTTGTCCCATTGAAGAATTCAGGGAGACGACAGAATTGCCCTGCTTCTTAGCTTTTACTACCATTTGCAATATATTTTCTCCATTAAATGTCACAGGTTCACGCTTCTTAAAATTCTTGATACCAGTGATTGTCATATGATCACCTCGATCGAATTTGAATATTTCGTAGTCTGGAAGAACTGAATTCACAGATACCACTTCTAGCACAGTTGGATCGTAAGCGATCAACATATCATAACCGGTGATATCGCGATTAGCAGATGTTCCTTTTATATATATAGTTTTTGTGCCACCCACAGTCATAGATGAGTTATCATCAGTTGTCACTTCAAGCCAGGGTACTTGCCTATCCTTGATTGTAGACATTGGCACATTTATTGCTTGTGGCATAGATCCTTTTTCAGCAGCTTTATTTTCTTGCATAGGTTCACTTGTTTTACCCTTGAGTATTTGTTGTAAATTCTCTCTCTGCGAGACAAGCACGCCACCTACTGCCACAAGTAGTACCACTAAAGTAATGAGAATCATTCTATATCCATGTTTGGAATTTTTATTATTGTTTAGATTCACTGAGTCAATTGATCCGTATGATTGTTTATTGTCTGTCATATAAGTATGAAAACTAGTATTATTCCTCGTCGTATTTAAATGCTAATGAGGCCAATATCAATGAGTAATCTTGTGCGTCGATAATACCATCGTAGTTCAAATCTGCACGTGCTTTTATTGTCTGATCCTGGCTGCCAAGATTTGCACGAATATACGCTATGTCTACGGCGTCAATTACTCCATTTTGTACAGGTATATCTCCAGCAAGCAATAGGATATTTGAGAGATCAACATCATTAGCTCCTGCCTTAAAAGTCATCTGATAGATACCTGGTCCAACACTTATTTCTGTAGGACATTGATAGCCACCAGGAATCGATTCTTGTGGCAGATTTGAACAGATTCTTTTTCGCAAGTGTTTGGGTCCTTTTATAAATAGATTCCACTTGCGTGAAGTATCTATACGAACTGGGACACTACTTGTCCATACTCCATTTCCTTGAGCAGTAAATTCAAGATTTCCAATACCTAAATTGTTTTGAGCTGCACGATTGTCGCCCAACAAAGCCACATACACTGGCAATTTGCGTACTGCCTGATCGGCTGGCTGTTTGTCTGGCATTCCTTGAAAGCGTATTTTAAAATTCAGTGTTACATCTTGATATCCTCCTATGGCTTGGGTGGGGGTCAGTATAGTTGGCTGCTTTGTAGGCGTAATTGTGGGGGTTTTTAGTGGTGTAACTGTAGGTGTCAATCCTCCAATGGGCGTCACAGTAAGCGAGCCTGTAGGTGTTATCGTACCAGTGAGTGAACCAGTTGGTGTTATGGTTGTAGTTGATCCTGAAATATTTATCGTCGTAATGATATCTGTTGAAGGTAAATCAAAGTATGTAGCTTCTCCTCCTGTATTTACGCCAGCTAGCTGTGTCACTGTTTTATTTACAAGCAATGTAGTAGTTCCGGTTTTTTTCGCTCGAAATTTAAGTGTGCCTGTAACATTGGTCAGCCACGCCGGATTTGCAGTATCGTTGTATTTGGATACTAATACAAGTCTCAAGCGCTTCATAGTAGCACTGGGAGAAGATGTCTCCTCAATAAGAGGGATATCAAAATAATTTTCTTTTCCTGTTTCTTTTATTTCCGAAAATCCTGTTCCGGTAGAATATTCTTTATAGTATTCTACGTAACTGGGGTCGTAATCAAAATACAATTCGGTAGCAGTCACCTTTTGGCCATTTATGTTGAATGTAACTACAAAATTATTATCCTGACTCATATTTACGGCTACCGTACTTGGCGTCATAATCATATTGGCGATTGGAAAAGCTGCTCGAAAATTTACAATATATTTATTTACATACCAAAACATAAAAAAGAAAACACAGACGCCAAATGAAAGGAATAAAGATTGTTTAAATACCTTATCGTTAAAAATTTGTCGAGGATGCTTTGACATATATAAAATGATTGTAATATATAACTTTATACTATTTCTATACTATTTTGCAATAAGAATTTCCCTCTTGTTATAACCCACTTGGATGCGTCCAGAGAGTAAAGTCTACTGTTCTTCCTCCCCCGCTTACTGGCTTATTTAATAGGAAACTCTTTTTGTAAGCTATATTTACTAAATGAATAATCTCATTTGAACGGGTACCATTAAACCAATCATTATTTCCTGTTTTTTGTCGAACCTCCCATAGATACTCAGTTGCACGAAGTAACGCATTATTGGCGGCTGTAAAAGCTGGATATCCAGCACGTTGTAATATAACCGCGGCAGGTACTGCTCCCTCTAGTCCAACCCAAGGATACTGGGTAAAAGTAGGTGTACAGGAGAAGGCTGCACCTCGAGCCATATCATTACTTATTGCTCCATCCAGTCTACAACCATTTTTTGCGGCACCTGCGTCTTGGATTCCCACAGGATCATCCTTATCGGCTGGCGCTCCGGGATTTGCTGGGTTGGGATATAATTGCCATGTCATATCTGTTGCTGTGAGATGATGAGAACTAGTTCTATCACCCACATAGCGTCTATATGCATTCCATGACCACTCTAGTCCATCAGTTTTTTTCAAGTATGCAGAAAGGGCCGCATACGCAAATCCTTCTTGGGCTGAAGCATTTGAGCCAGAGTTCCAAGAGGATTGTCTAAAAGTATGCAATGTTTTGGGGTCGTTATTGGATGGCAACGTACGCGTATACATTTTTGCAAGCCACGCTCCAACTTTTGAACCTGGGCTAGCTGGATCACTATCCGGATATAGATTTAGCAAATCAGCGGCAATGATATATGAACCTAAATTTCTGCCTACAGCCAGCCACCTTCCACCTTCTTCAGTACCGATAGCACTTACTACCGCAGCACGTGCCTTTGTACACATATCTGCTCTGCCAAGATTTACACAGACAAGTGCCATAGCAAGTGTATCAATGTCATGGTTTGAATCCTGATTTGATATTTTTGCAGCATTGGAAGAGGCTTTTTCAGCCGTTTTTAATATAATGGTCCATTCATCACCCGAAGGTTGCCTCAGCTTGACTTCATCACTTGAGATCCAGATCCCTTTCACAGCTCCAATCGGTGGGGTTATTGAAATTGGGAGCGTCGGTGCAACTGTAGTAGAGATCGGAGGTGAAGATATAGTCTTCGTTGGGGTTGCTATAGGTGGGTTCTCTGTTATAAATCCCTGTATCCACACAGCATAGTCAAAGACATTTACTTTAGTATCAGTTGATATATATTTTGTTCCAGGATAGTTGAAATTGGCATCCATAGGATCTCCATTACCGTCAACATCCGCGCCACACCCTGCAATATTATCTTGACTGCATCCTTTAATAAATTCTGCATACCAGATGGCATAATCAAGAATTGTTACTGATTTATTATTTTTATCTTGTTTGCAGTCAGCGTCTCCTATATATTTTTTAGGACAATGTAACGGCGTTTTGGTTGGGCTGATAGAAGGGTTTAATGTGGGACTGATACTTGCAGTGCTTGTCGGGATAAGAGTAAGAGTTGGTGAGAGGCTTATTGTGGGTGATATCGCACCCGTGATTGTCGGCAGAATAGTTGCCGAAGGGGTGCTCGATACTGTTGGCACAACAGTTATAGTCGTAGATAGATATATATACTCACAGCCTGCACTGCTTTTATAAAAGCCATTTTGTGTTGCAGAAACAAATGCCTTATATTTGCCGGAAGAAGGATTGGTTATTGGGAAAGTAATTGTTGTAGCATTATCTGTTACAGTTTGAACGATTGTACTTCCATCTTTTTGAAGAATCACATAAAAAGGATTGGGAGCCCCTGAAGCCACGAGGACAAGCTTCAATTGACTGCCTGTCGTGTCTGGGAGCAAACTCACACAGGCCAAAGATGCTGGCGTTGTAGGCGATATCGTAGACGTTACAATAGGTGTAGCTGTGACAGACGTGGTGGGAGATATTGTAGGAGTCTCTGTAATAGAGGGTTGTTGGGTGATAGAGGGAGTTATAGAACCATTCGGCGGATTAATAATAGAAATAGGTACTTGGGCGGCTTCACCTATAATTGTGCCTGTTGCACCATATGGGATAACTTGCAAAATATAATCACCTATCTGACTCACTGATGAACTTGAAAGAACACCAGTGGCATAATATATACCATTACTATTGGTAAAACTGGAAGTTCTATGTGAGATAAGAGGTACATTTGTATTTATCGGTGCCTTGTATAACTTTAGATCTACATAAGCTGTCGAGGCTGCCAGTGATCCAGATATCTGAGCTCTATACTCTAGTTGCAAGGGTAAATAATGTGCAGAATTTACGACAGGAAGTGTAACTGAAAAATCATAATCATTTGAGGCTCTAGAAGAAGTCTGGATCCGCTTATCAAGCAGTCGGGTACCCGTGAGTACACCAAGAGTTATTACAATCATACTCACCAAAATGACTAGTGACGTAGCCTCACCCCGAGTATTAGATAATATTTTTTTTAAATTCATAGAAGATACAATATATTTTAGAATACATCTTTTTTTACCAAAAGTAAATATAACATTTATACATTTCTTATTCATTTGACAATATACATTTTCCTTCGTATAATCCATCACGTACTATGTCAGACAAAGCCAAAAACAAACCTTCTGTATCTCTTGATAACTTACCCGATCTTCTGACCATTAAAGAAGTCTCGGACTTGCTTCGTGTTTCACCACT
>CAZPYR010000066.1:0-6902 GCA_964590815.1 uncultured Gammaproteobacteria bacterium
GTGTGATAAAGAGAGGTGATCAGCGATAAGTGCATCCCAAAAAAAGTACAAAACAGGAATAATCCCACAAATAGGGGAGTATCACGTAGTTTGCGTGCGAATAGTATTGCCACAGATGTCATGGAGCTTACATAAAAAAGGGGAATAAGTATATAGTAAGTCAAAGTAATAGGGATACCTATAAATGAAATGATATAAGCCACGAGATTTGGCAAATAATGATATCCTTGTAAGGTCGCGCCAGCATATACCGGCATTTGAAACGGCCATGTCTTAAAAGCAGTATTTGCTACCGCCAAAAACCACAAGCCATCGCGATAATTGGTACCGATGATCATCCCGCATTCACCATGTGTACATCCATTTCGTCCATCAAAGACAAATGGCATAAGTGTGAGTATCCAGGCAATCATCATCATTAGTAAAAGGATTTTATGACGGAATAAATATCGTACTGAGTTTAGAAGTGAGTGCAAAATCATATGGTAATATAATACCTCAATACTCAAGGGAGTGTGAAACTTTCTGATGATTATTGATAAAATAAAGGCAGTATATGACAAGATTTTTACTTTATTTAAAACATCCCTTAGCAACGCTGATAATAAGTGGACTACTGTTAAGACTCGTTTTCATATTTGTCGCCTATAGTTGGGATGTGAATAGCCATATCACTTGGGGAAAAGAAGTCATCGAACGCGGAATCCATGGCTTTTATGAAAGGCCGACTATTGACCATTTTAATACTATTTATCCCAATTATCCTCCGTTTAGTGTCTATATATTCGTAGTCTGTTACGAACTCTATGTCCTTTGTAAATTTTTACTCTGGCAACTGAATATTTTATTGCCTATATTTCCATCTGCGATTGTCACATGGTTTGATTCACGAGAAGTTATAGCTGGATTTATGAAAATCCCTTCAATTGCAGCTGACATAGGGGTATCTTTGTTATTATATAAAATGGTTTTGAAATACAAAAATAGTCACATTGACGGGCTGTATGCTGTCATATTTTATTTATTTAACCCTTTTGTCTTGTATACCAGTGCACTGTGGGGTCAAATAGAATCCATATCAATTTTTTTTGTATTATGGTCTTACTATGTGTTGCTGTACGGTGAAAAGAAGTATATGCCTTTTATTTTTTTCACTTTCGCATTGCTTTTCAAGCAAACCAGTTTTGTTTTTTTGCCAATACTCACAATAGCATATCTCAAAAAATATTCAGTTCAGGATTTATTGGTGAGTATTGCACTGTGCTTGATCGTATTCTTTTTGTCATTTATACCATTCTATATACAAGGAAATATTCTGTTATATCCTTTTATAACTTATTTTACTCGTATATTGACGGCCTCAGGAATACCTTTTGCAAGCAATCATGCCTTTAATTTTTGGGCGCTTATTACACAATGGAAAGATATTCCAGATAGTACCAAAGGTTGGGGATTATCTTATAGATATTGGGGATATATGATTAGTATTTTTTTATTATCATCGATTTTTTGGAAATATATAAAACGTACAATTTCCTCTAAAAGTTTATATTTTACTTCTTTGGCAACAGCGTTTACGATATTCCTTTTTTTTACCAGGATGCATGAACGTCACATACAACAGGCTCTGATTTTTTTTATACCCTTTGCTGTGGTAGATAAGCGAATGAGAATACTATATTTCATTATTTCGTTTATCCATCTAGTCAATCTCTATCATAATTGGTCAGTTTTTCGGTGGGAAGCATTGCTTGCTATAGTTTTATCACCTATTATGGTGAATGCTTTGATTGTGTCACTTATGACACTATATGGGTATATTATGTTTTTGTATATGCGTCGGGATGGATGGCTACAAAAAAAGGATACGGTATAATAAATACATGAAATTTCCATATATTTTTCGAAATGGGGATATAGTTCCATTCGCGGAAGATACAGTGTCTATAGATCGTACAGAAGTAGCTTATGGATTTGGTGTATATGAAACTATAAAATTGCGAAATAATATCTTGTATTTTCTTCCGCAGCATATTGATCGTCTCTTTCATTCTGCGCAACAAATAAATCTTCAGCATACAATTACTCCTACAATGATTGAAAAGGGGATGTATGATCTTATTTCGCAGACGCAAGAGACATCTTACAATATAAAGATATTATTATATGGTGGTAACAGCGCAGTTCAGAATGAACTCTTTATGATTCCTTCGGCGCCGTTATATCCAGATCGTAAATGGTATCGAGACGGTATTTCGTTGATCTCTTTTGAACACGAACGCTGGATGCCACAGGCTAAGACTTTAAATATGCTACCTAGTTATTATATGTTTAAGAAAGCACAAGAACAGGGACACTATGATGCGCTTTTATATGACAAGAATAAAAATGTTAGAGAAGGGACGCGGACCAATGTATATGTTATGAAGGGTAAGCAAATTTATAGCCCTTGCAAAAAGGATATCTTAGCAGGTGTTACAATGCTTACCTTGGAAAAAGTATTAAAACAGTCATCGTATAGTATAGATTATATCGATATTCCCTTTGCCAAAATAGGTGAATATGATAGCATGTTTATCTCAAGTACAAGCACAAAGATTATGCCAGTAATCCAAGTTGATTATATGAGATATAATACAGTCTCACAAGATTTGAAGGATTTAATCGTGCTATACGATAGCGCTTTAGAAAAGTCAGACGGCAATTTCGATGCGTTATAATAAATTTTCTTCAATCATTTTTTTTACCCAAGGTGCAAGTAAAGGATAGAGTGGATTTTGAGGGTTTTTTAATTGTTTGACTGTTTGAAGAGAAAAACCATAAGCAGTTTCAAAACTAGGCATAATTATCTCCTTTAGTTCACAGGTATATATGTAGCAAATTTCATGTTCTTGGTATTTGCTATGTGGATCTGAGGCTTGATAGTAGATTTTGCCCTTATACTCAGGTTGGCGAATTAGTTGATGTTACTCTATATTCAATTCGAGAGCCAAGGTAATATAGATTGAATCGAGAGGATCTTGGAGTGACTCATTTATATAAAAGGGATGTGAAGAAATGCTAACATCATAAATTCCATCAAATACAGGGTGTTTGCGATGTTGAAGTACTAGAGTGTCTTCAAACATAATACTAAGAGTAAAAGCACGGTGGAGGATACCTTTTTCATGTGCCTTCCATCGTTCGACTTTATCTATGATATTATCTTGCTTGTCAACGTGAGCAATATAGTATAGCGCTTTCAAATAGTCCATGTGATTATTGTATCAGTTGATGTCTGGTTTTTCAGCGCCGTCTTCAAGTTTTTCTTTAATACTATCAAGTGTTTGAGTAGTGGCTGCACTCTGTTCCAGGGTAGATAATTTTTCCTGTACAGCTTTTACTTTATCTTCAATTGAGCTATTTGGCTGATTTTCTGGTGTTTCCATTTCTGCAGCCATTACGTTGTCTTGCGGGGTGGCGGTTTGTTTGATCTCGACTAATTCTTCCTCTGCACCATTTTGTTTATTCATTTCGTCGCGGAGTTTTTCTTCTCTTTCAAGAATCGCAAGAATGGTTTTTGCGGCCTCAAGCTTTGCCTTAAGATAGACAATCAATTCTTCTCCGGTGAGATTGTTTACTAAGAAAATAGGCAATAGGTATGAAACTTCATCAACTCCTTCTTGTCTTAGTTTTTCATCTGTTGAAAGTAATTTATTTAATACATTTGTAATAAAGATGATATCTTGTCTTATCCAATCAAGACGGTTTTTAATAGGATCAGCTACTGGAATGTCACCATTTTCATAGTGCTCCATCCACATTTTTTTGACTTCTTCATAGTCCTCTAGGGAAATAGATTGAGGTATTTGAATTGTCTTTTCAATATTTTTTTCTGGCTCAGCTGCGACTTGCATTTGAGTCTGTATTACATTTGCGACTTCTTCTTCTTCTATTCCTTCCTTTTCAGCAACTTCACGGATGATGGTATTGGAAGTTTGTAACAAATCAATGATTTGGGTAAGAGTTTTGTCTATATTATTTTTTGCTATACCTGAAGACTGCGTAATACGCTGCATCATCACGGTCATTGGTTGGTCAATATTTTGGAGATATGAATTGACAAGATTGAGTATCTGAGGCTTTTGTAATCCTGTCTTTTGAGACAAAATCGTGATAAGTTGCTCGTTCTGAATAAATGAGAGCAGTATGTTTTGTATAATCTCTTTGGAAGTTCGCTCGGATGTTTCAGTATTTTGTGAGATAAGAGTTACAAAGGGTGTTGTCGCGGCATTGACTGAAGATTCGCCGGCTGTGATAGCGTTATGCATCACGCTTAATATTTTATTGCCTTGTTCATTTGAGACATTTCTTGTATTAAAAGTTTGGGTTATGATAGAACCTTGGGTATTGATATTCTCTACTTGCACAAGCACATTTCGTATAGAGCCTTCAGCAATATTTGTTTCTTGAGAAATTGTTTTTATAATTGAATCCCGTGGCTCGCTAATATGATTTGAATAACTCGTAAGTACTGTGCGAACGGCTTTTTCAGAAATATTTACAGATTGTGAAATGTTTTTGATCGCGGTATCGTTATTGGAGATACTCTCTGTATAGGTTGCAGTTATCGTCTTGACTTGGTTTTCCGACTTTTTAGATTCTTGAGCTACAATTTGATTAACGGAGATGTTTACTGGCTGTGGCATACTGATCAAAATTCTTTTTCGATCCTCTTCGCTAGGCTTTTGATACTCAGGCTTAGTTGAACTAAAAAGCAATTTCGCTTCGGATTTTACGATATTTGCAATACGGAAGGTTTGGATTTTTGCTGTTTGAAAAGTGTCAGTGAGAGAACTGGAACTGTCATCTTCGCCAAGCTCTGATGAGGACTCTATGTCGGCTAGTTTAGCGTTGGCAGCATGAGCTCTATCTTCGATGCTCTGGGGTGTCTTTCTATTTTCTTCATCTTCGTCAAAAGACATATATTTATTATTCTGTTCTTCTTTTTTGAGATCTACAAATATTTCTTCATCCTCTTCTTTTGTTGTTACCTTAGCGGCTATCTTATTTTCATGTTCAATAATCTTCTTAGTGCTTTTTGCTGCCTCCAATTTTGCCTTAAGATATACGATAAGCTCTTCACCCTTCATATTATTTATTAAGAATATTGGCAATAAATAGCCTAGTTCATCAAGTCCTTCTTGTCTCAATTTTTCATCGGTAGATAACATTTTATTGAGAGTATTGGTGATAAAGACAATCTCGTGATCGACCCATTCTGATCGATTCTGAATGTTTTCAGAAACAGGTACATCGCCTTCTTCGTAATGATTCATCCACATTGTCTTCACATCCTCGTAATCCTCAAGTGAGATAGATTGAGGGATTTGGATAGTTTTCTCAATATGCTGTTCTGGAGCTGCAGCAACCTGCATTTGGGTTTGGATCACGTTTGCTACTTCTTCTTCTTTGATACCAGCTTGCTGTGCTACTTCTTGTACTACCGAACTCGATGCTAATGCCGTATTGGTAATCGTTTCCAGCGTACTACGTACATTTTCTTTTTGAACACCCGCTGACTGACTGATTTTTTCTATGATTTTTGCAGGAGGCTGGTCTACGTTATTTGCATAGGTCGTCATAATATTTGAAATTTGTTGCGTTTTTAGACCTGTCTGAGCAGAAAGATTATTAATAAGTGTCTCATTTTGTACAAATGAATTCATGATATTGACAACCGCCTGTTTTGAAGAAGTCTCCGAAGTACTGGCATCTTGCGCCATAACTTTTACTACAGGAGTCTCGGATGACTTGTACGCCGTCACTGTGCTTGTGTATTGTTGTTGATTTGTAATATCGGGGGCAGTTACTGTTTGTACAATTGTTTGCGCTTGAGCTGTGGAGATGTTTTGTTCAGTGGCTTTTGAAGTAGCTATATTAGAATTTTTTATCATGGTATTGGCGGTGTTAATCACATTTTCTACAGTGGATCTTGCTACATTTGTCTCTTTAGCAATCTGATTCACTATAGTTTGAGGTGCTTCAGCAACACTTGAAATTTTTGTTGAATATGAATTGACAATGCTTTTTACTTGTTCCTGCGATGCGCTCGTTTGATTCGATATCTGTTGAAGATTTTGTTCATTTTGGGTAAGTGAGTTATAGACTTCCGAAACATAGTTTTTTACATTCGATTGATTTATATTTGTCTCTTTAGTGATCTTTTCCAGTGCCGAATTGTATACATTGTTCAGTGATTGATTTGTATTGCTAACACTATTCTTTATGGAGTTAAGAATCTTAGTAGTTTGTTGTGACGTGAGTTTTTGTATATTAGAAGTCTGTGCAATGATTTTTGCCTGAATACCAATATTACCGCTTTGATTTAGTACATTTTTGACTGTTGATTCAGATGTTTTTGTTTCTTGGGCGATATTTTTTATTATGTTCGTGATGGGTTGATCGGTTTGTTTTGAATAACTTTGCAGAATGTTCTTGACGGTTTCTGTAGAAGTCTTGGATGTATTGGCGATATTTTGGATAGCAGAATTGTTATTTGAGACGCTTGTTGTATACGTATTGGCGATGTTCTTCACCATCTGCTGTGTTTGTTTTGTCTCACTTGCGGCCACTTGTGCGACAGTCACTTTGATAGTCTGAGGAACGGTAGTCAAAACTTCTTTAAATAGGCGTGTTTTTTCAATTTGAGAGGTTGATGTTGATGCAAGCATCGTGCGGGCTACGGTATCATTCTTGATTGCTCGATTAAATAATTCAGCTCGCAGTTTCATATACTGTTGACGCTCGGCAGGAGTTGTAGCTTTGACTGGGTTTGAAAGATAGCTAATATTTTGAGTGAGCGTTTGTTTGAGCTGTTTATTCGTTTCTGCTTTGGCTACGTCTGATATACGTGTGGCCTG